>DASQUF010000455.1:0-6877 GCA_035641435.1 Propionibacteriaceae bacterium
CCCGGGATGGAACGGGGCGGAGCGGATTACCCCCGCTCACCGGCGGGCATGGTCCTCCATCGACCCGCCCACCCGGAGGACCGATGACCGCAGCCACTCCCCCGTCCGCTCGGAAGCGCTCGGGGTCGTCCCGGTGTCGGAGGAGCTCGGCATCTCTCAGGTGGTCTGGTCGCCGATCGCTCAGGGCGTGCTGACCGGCAAGTACCGGCCGGGTGAGCAGCCCCCCGAGGGCTCGCGGGCCACCGACGACAAGGGTGGCGCCGACATGATCGCGCGCTGGATGGACGACGACGTGCTGACCCGGGTGCAGGAGCTGAAGCCCGTCGCGGAGGAGGTCGGACTCTCGATGGCCGCCCTGGCCGTCGCCTGGGTGCTGCAGAACGACAACGTGGCCACGGCGATCATCGGGGCGTCCCGGCCCGAGCAGGTCCACGACAACGCGAAGGCGGCGGGCGTCCAGCTCCCGACCGAGGTGCTGAAGCGGATCGACGAGATCCTCGACCCGGTGATCGAGCGCGACCCGGCCAAGACCCTGGAGAGCTCGCCGAAGACCCGCGAGGCCTGACCGTCACGGCGAGCCGGGGCTGGCTACTGCCGTCGCTCGTGCAGTAGCCGGCCCAGCTCGGTGATCCCACGGACGAGACGGTCGTCCGGCACGCCCGAGAAGCTCAGCCGGGCGTGGTTCGGCTCTTGGTCCACCGGAAAGAACGTTGCGCCCGGGACGTACGCGACCTTGGCCTCGGGCAGCAGGGTCTCGGCCATGAACGTGCCCGCGTCGAACCCGTCGGGCAAGGTAAGCCAGACGAACAGCCCGCCGTCCGGCCGGGTGAACTGCACGTCGCCCGGGAACGTCTCGGCCATGGTGGCGAGCATCAGGTCCCGCTTGTGCCGGTAGACCGGGACCGCCCGGGTGATGTGCGCATCGATGTCGTACCGGGTCAGGTAGTCCGAGGTCGCGGTCATGTTGAGGGTGCTGTTCTGGGTGTCCGCGGCGAGCTTGAGCAGGGCCAGCCGCTCGAGGATCTCGGGACTGGCCATGGCCCAGCCGAGCCGCATCCCGGGCGCCAGGATCTTGGAGAAGCTGCCCAGGTGCAGCACCCGGCCCTCGGTGTCCAGGCTCTTCAGGGTCGGTAGCGGGCTCCCGGCGTAGCGCAACGCGCGGTACGGCGTGTCCTCGACGACCAGCAGCCCGTACGCGTTGGCCAGCTCGATCAGCCGCTGCCGCCGCTCGAGGCTCAGCGTGACTCCGGTCGGGTTCTGGAAGTCCGGAACGGTGTAGAGCAGGGTCGCGTTCGGATGGGCGGCCAGCACCTCCTCGAGGTGGTCGGTGTCCATCCCGTCGGCGTCGGTCCGCACCGGCGCGTACGCGGGCTCGGTGGGGGCGAAGGCGATCAGGGCGCCGAGGAACGTCGGGTTCTCGGTGACGATCACGTCTCCGGCGTTGACGACCATCTTCGCGGCCAGGTCGAGGCCCTGCTGACCGCCCTGGATGATCAGCACATCGTCGGCGGTGCAGGTCATCCCGTCCCGGGTCAGCCGCTCGGCGACCTGCGCGCGGAGGTGCGGCAGGCCGTTGGAGGCGGTGTACTGCAAAGCGACGGCGCGCTCGGGCACGAGCAGTCGGGCGTAGACCTCCTGCAGCTCGGCGACCGGGAACAGCGCCGGGTCGGGATAGCCGCCGCCGAACGAGATGACCTGGGGGTCGGCGCCCAGCCGGAGGAGCTCGCGAATGGCCGACGGCTGGACGCGGGCCATCCGCCGGGCGTACGGAACGACGGCGCGGCCGCTCGTCACGAGAAGGCGAGCTTGCTGTCGCGACCGGCTTGGAGCGCGGCGAGGTGCTCGTCGTAGTTGAGGCTGTCGAACAGCGACGAGCCGGCCGTGATCGCGTCCCGGAGTGCCTCCTCGCGACGCTGAATCACCTCCGCGCCCTCCAGCCATGCCAGCACCTCGTCGTCGTCGGTCACGACGATCCCGTCGTCGTCCCCGAGCACCAGGTCGCCCGGTCGGACCTCGACGCCGCCGATCGTGATCGGCACCTGGATCACCGGTACGGCCCGGGCTGCGCACGCGGTTGGCGCAACCCCGCGGGCGTAGACCGGCAGGTCCAGGTGGGCGAGCGTACGACTGTCGCGGCATCGCCCGTCGATCACGATCCCGGTCACGCCGCGGCGCCGTGCCTCGGTGGCGAACAGCTCACCGGCCACGGCGTGCTGATCGTGCCCGACCACGACGAGGACGTCACCGGGCCCGGCCAGCCGCAGCCCGGCCAGCATGGGCATCAGGTCGTCGTGGGCGTCGACAGTCAGCGCTCGACCGACCATGCGCAACCCAGGACGGACCGGCCGCAGCTCCACCGGGAGCACGCGGAGCCGGCCCTGGCCGGCATCGACGAGCGAGGTGGTGTCGATCCGAGCCAGCCGCTCGAGCACGCCGGACGGGGTTTCCGGGGACGACATCGACATCAGCGGGCCTTTCGGCGGAAGGTGCAGAGAGTGACCCTCTGAGTCTGTCATCGACCCAGAGCGGGCCCAGCTCGCTCAGGTTGTCCTTGGACGAAGAGTGAGCCCAAGTGTCATAAATCCGTACGCCGCGTCCCTTACTGACGCCGGTGCGTCTGGGAAGCAAGGGTGCTGCGGATGCGGTTGTTGATCAACGGTCTGCGGTCGCGGTCGACCCACAGAGGTGGTCGCCACTCGGGTAGGCCGTCGGGGTTGATCTCACACTCCCAGCCGCGGGTGAGGAAGTTGTGATGGTGATATCGACACAGCAGGGTCATGTTGTCGAGGTCGGTACCGCCGCCCTCGCTCCAGGGGATGACGTGATGCCGTTCCGTCCATTCCGGCCCGGTGTCGCACCCGGGGAAGCTGCACCCTTTGTCTCTCGCGATGAGGGCGGCGGTGAGGCCGGGGGAGGCGATGCGCCGGGTCCGGCCCAACAACAGCGGCACCCCGGAACTGTTGACCGCAGCCCAGTAGATCTCCGCCTGGTCAGCCACCTTCAGCGCCTTGTCGGTCGGTATCAGCGAGCCGTTGGAGGTGACGGCGTATCCGGTCTTGTTCAGCAGGTTCTGCAGGTCGAGGGTGATGATCACCGTCGCCGGCGTGCCACCGGCATCCGGCAGCGTCGTGTCTGACCGCAGCAGCCGGTCGCAGACATCTTCGAGAGCGTCGTGCATCCGCTGCCCGTACGTCCGCTCGTCCGGCTCCTCGACCCGCTTCCCGTCCGCGGTCTCGGTGACATTCACCGGCTGCTTCGCCAACGGCCCGAGCACGGCCTGCAGTTTGACCCCAGCTGCGGCGGTCAGCCGGAACTCCCCGGCATACCCACCGTCCGTCGTCGGCTGCAGGGTGAGGTGCCGCCGGTCCTGCTGCAGCTTGTCATCGGGCAGGGTGCCGTCGGGGTTGATGTCGTCAACCACCCGCTCCGCGAGCCGTCTGAGGTCCCGTGGCCCGAACTGGGTGGCATACCTGGCCAGCATCTCCTCACCGTGGTCGACGTCGCCCGGGTCGAATCCCACTCGGTCTACCTTGGCCAGCGCCCGCTCCACGACGTCCACCTGCTCCGGGGATATCTCACCGTCCCGTTGCGCCGCCGCCAGATGCGGCCGAACCGGCGCCAATGGCTCACCGGTCATGCTCATCCGCTCGGTCAGCGCCTCCGCCGCCCGCACCCGACGGCTCGCCTCCCCGATCGAGAGTCGCAAGATCGCCGCCAATGCACGTGGCAACGTCGGATGGCACAACTGATTGGCCAGTTCACCCTTCTGCGCCGTGCGGACCGCCTGGTGATCGACCAGCGTCAGCCGATTCCGGAACCGCTCCCAGCCGTGCAGGAATCCCACCAGCCGGCCGTGGTCGTAGGTCTCCAGCCCGCCGTCCTCGACCAGCTTCAACAGATCCTCGTACTGCACAGTGAGGGCGTCGAACGCCGCGGCAACCGCGTCTTCAGCCCGGAGATCCATGCCTACATGCTACTCGAATACACGTTCGATAACAAGCGAAAGACCTAGTCAAACTCCATTTTGCGTGAGGTCTTGGTATGAAGACTGTTCGCAAACAATCGTTGCATCCCGTACCTAGGTACGGGATTACCGTAGTCACATGAACATCGACCTGCACCAAGCGTCGGAGGCGTGCACACTGCCCACCATGGAGCGACCGCTCCGAGTCGCCGAGTTCGATCGGCTGTTCGCCACCGCAGCCGCGGACGCCGAGCGGCTCGGCCCGCAGACGGCCCGGATCGCGCTCCCACCGCGCCCCGAGCTCGCCGCGACTGCGGCCGACCTGGTCGTCCGCGAGACGCAGTGCTGCTCGTTCTTCGCCTTCGCCCTCACCGCGACCGGCGGCCGGCTACACCTCGACGTCACGGTGCCGGAGAGCCAGATCGAGGTGCTCGACGCCATCGTCGGCTGGGTCGAGCGCGCCCGCGCCGCATGACCGGGGAGCTGCGGGTCGGCCAGGTGGCCGCGGCGGCCGGGGTCAACCTCGAAACCCTGCGCTACTACGAGCGCCGCGGCCTGCTGGCGCGGCCGGACCGCAGCCTCGGCGGACACCGGCTCTACCCTCTCGAGACCGTCACCCGGCTCCGGGTGATCAAGACCGCCCAACGGCTCGGCTTCACACTCGCCGAGGTGGCCGACCTGCTCGAGGCAGGCACCCACCACCACGGCGTACGCCGGCGCCCCGCCGGCCTGCAGGCCCGGGCCGCGGACAAGCTCGCCGAGGTCGAGCAGCGGATCGCCGACCTGACCGTCATCCGGGAAACCCTGCGCCAGGCGCTCGACGCCGGCTGCGACGACCTGCTCGAGTGCGCGAACTCCGAGGGCTGCCCACTGCCGTTCGCCGACCTCGCCTGACAACCCGGTGCTCGGGCTGGCTCTCAAGAGCTCCCGGTGCCCGCCACGAGCTCCCGCAGCCCCAACAGCCGCGGCCGGTAGACCAGGGCTCGCCGCGCTCCGCCATCTCGAGTGCCTCATCCACCCTTCGGGAAGCCTCCCAGTTTCCGCGCGCCACGGCCTGTTCCGCACCGGTCCACCTGGCCTCATGCCGGCCCAGAGCCGGTCCGAGCCCCGGGGCGCTCCCGCGCGCCCCCTCGCCCGGCGCACCGCCTCGTCGCCCGACCCGGGCCTACGATCGCCCAAATGGCTTGACACCACTTGAGAACTCAAGTCGGTGATCACGCGTGCGCCGATTCCGGGAGGATGGGCGCATGATCGACATCGACGCCATCCTCCTGGTGGGTGCCGCGGTGTTGATCGCTGCCATCATCGCGGCCCGGGTGGGGGCGCGGGTCGGTCTTCCCTCGCTGCTGCTCTTCCTGGCCCTCGGGATGGCGATGGGCGAGTCGGGCCTGGGGGTGGAGTTCGAAGACGCCGAACTCGCTCGGGCGCTCGGCTTCGCCGGCCTGGTGGTGATCCTGGCCGAGGGTGGTCTGACCACCAAGTGGAATGACATCAAGGACTCGCTCGGGCTGGCCTCGCTGCTGGCCACGGTTGGAGTCGGGGTCAGCATCACGCTGATGACCCTGTTCGGCTACTTCGTGCTCGGACTCGACTTCTGGCTGGCCGTCCTGCTCGGCGCTGTCACCTCACCGACCGACGCCGCCGCGGTGTTCTCCGTCCTCCGCAACGTCCCCATCCCGCACCGCCTCCGCGGTGCCCTCGAGGCCGAGTCTGGGCTCAACGACGCGCCCACCGTCCTGGTCGTCATGCTGGCCAGCGCCGCAGCTATCGGGCAGTCAACCCAGGGCGGCATACCGGGGCTGGTCGGGTTGGTCGTGCTGGAGCTGGTCGGCGGGCTCGCGGTCGGCGTCCTGCTCGGCTGGCTCGGCGTACAAGGCATGCGCCGGGTAGCCCTGCCGTCCTCCGGGCTCTACCCCCTCGCGGCGCTGGTCTGGACGATCCTCGCCTACGGCACTGCGGCCATGTTGCACCTGAGCGGGTTCGCCGCCGTGTACGCGTGCGCCCTGCTGCTGGGCAACGCCCGGCTGCCACACCGGATCGCCACCCGCTCCTTCGTCGAGGGCACCGGCTGGATCGCCCAGATCGGCCTGTTCGTGATGCTCGGCCTGCTGGCGTCCCCCGGCCGGATCGACCTGCAGCGGGTCCTGGTCGGGCTGGTCGCCGGACTGTTCCTGACCGCGGTCGCCCGGCCGCTGTCGGTGTTCGCCTCGTCGGTCTGGTTCCGGGTGTCGGTGCGCAAGCAGGCCTTCCTTTCCTGGGCGGGACTCCGTGGTGCGGTGCCGATCGTGCTGACCACCATCCCGCTTGCCGAGCGCGTAGAGGGGGCCGAGTTCCTCTTCGACGTGGTGCTGGTCTTCGTGGTCGTCTTCACCCTGTTGCAGGCGCCGACGCTGCCCGCGGCCGCTCGGCGGCTGGGACTGGTCGACGACCAGTCGGCCCGGGAGATCGATGTCGAGGCCGCACCCCTGGCCAACATCTCCGCCGACCTGCTGCAGGTCCGCATCCCACCCAAGTCCCGGCTGGCCGGGGTGGAGATCGGGGAGCTGCGACTCCCCGACAACGTGTTGGTCTCGTTGATCATCCGCGACCAGCGTCCGTTCGTGCCGGGAGAGTACGAGCGGATCAAGGTCGGCGACGAGCTGCTGGTGGTCACCCCGGAGGAGGTCCGGGACAAGACCGAGGCCCGGCTCCGCGACGTCGGCCGCGGCGGCCGACTGGCCCGCTGGCGTATGCCGTCGGGCCAGTAGTTCCGCCTAACGCATCCCCGTCCCGTCCCGTTCAGGGAAGCTGCCGACAGACTGCAGGTTCCAGGGTCCCGAATCCTGCAGTCTGTCGGCAGTTTTGGGGAGGAGGTTGTCAGCCGCCGAGGGGGGTCGACGGCGTCGGGCTCTGGGAGGCGAGACAGACGGTCTT
>DASQUF010000456.1:0-5076 GCA_035641435.1 Propionibacteriaceae bacterium
GCCGGGATGCTGGTGCCCAAGCCGGTACAGGCGGCGATGATCGCGCTGCTCGGGGACCACGACCACGTGCTGGTGCAGCGGGAGCGCTACCTGCGCCGCCGGGCGCTGCTGCGGCCGGCCCTGGAGGCCGCCGGATTCCGGATCGAGCACTCCGAAGGCTCGATCTACCTGTGGGCGACCCGGGACGAGGACAGCCGAGCCTCAGTCGAGGCGCTGGCCGACCTGGGGATCCTGGTCGCCCCCGGGGAGTTCTACGGTCCCGCCGCGGCCCGGCACATCCGGGTGGCCCTGACCGCCACCGACGAACGGGTCGCCGCCGCGGCCGCCCGCCTCACCTCCGCCTGACCACTCCGCGGCCCTTACAGGGACTTCGCGGCACCAGCAACGGCCGCGGAGTCCGCGTACGTGCCGCGGGGTGGGATCTAACGCAGGGTGATCTCCACCCGCTTCGCCTTGGCCGAGGGCGTCGCGGCGGTCCACTCAGGCAGGTTGAACTCACCGGTCTGCCACGTCTGGTCGCCGATCCTGACCGTGGTCACCCCGTAGTACTTGGCGTTGGCCACGGCGTAGTGCGCGTACGCCCAGGCCAGTCGGGTGGTGCGGGCGTCGACCACGACCGTGGCGTCGACGGTCTGTGGGCTGACCTTGCCGAACGTCTTGCGCAATGAGCTGGCCAGCCCTTCGGGGTCGCCAGGGGTGTTGGACCGGTCAAGACAGCGGAACCCGGCGGGGGAGTGTCCCGTCAGGGTGCTGGCCAGCACCCGGGCGTCGCTCTCGTGGTCACGGTAGGCCTCGGGGTAGCCGCTGCGCTGCACCTGCTGGGCCACGTCGTTGATGTCGCCGCTCTCCCAGTCGTCGATCTTGACCAGGGCGTCGTAGAACTTCCCCGTCGCGTAGTACGGGTCGCTGAGCTGCCGCACCGACCCCCAGCCCTGGGACGGCCGCTGCTGGAACAACCCGACCGAGTCGCGGTCGCCATAGGTCAGGTTGCGGATGCCAGTCTCCTGGTAGACCGTGGCCATCGCGATCGAGGCCGCGCGCGGCGGCAGGCCGCGGCGGATCGAGAGGCCGACAATGATCGAGGCGTAGTGGGCCTGGTCCAGGTCCACGGCCACCGACTGGTCGTTGGCCGTCGCCACGCAGCGCTCCTGGCCGGGGATCGGCTCGGTTCCCCCGCGGTTGCGCAGGTAGAGGAATGCCCCGACGCCGAGCGCCGTCAGCAGGGCCAGCGTGACGACCAGAACTCCGACCGCACGGGCCGTTCCGGATCCCAAGGCGTCAGTTCTTGTGCAGGTCGGCGTTGAGCTGCACCCCGCGGCCCTCACGCCGGCGGACCTCGATCGCCCCGGTGACCGAGTTGCGGAGGAAGAGCAGCGCGTTCTCCCCGGACAGGGTCCGTGCCTTGACCACGTTGCCGCCGGGCAGGGTGACCTTGGTGGCTGCAGTGACGTAGAGGCCGGCCTCGACCACGCAGTCGTTGCCCAGGGCGATGCCGATACCGGCGTTCGCCCCGAGCAGGCAGCGTTCGCCGATCGAGATCACCTCGGTGCCACCACCGGACAGGGTGCCCATGATCGAGGCGCCGCCGCCGATGTCGGAGTCGCGGCCGACGACCACACCGGCCGAGATCCGGCCCTCGACCATCGAGGTGCCCAGGGTGCCCGCGTTGTAGTTGACGAAGCCCTCGTGCATCACGGTGGTGCCGGCGGCGAGGTGAGCGCCTAGCCGCACCCGGTCGGCGTCGGCGATCCGCACCCCGGACGGGAGCACGTAGTCCACCATTCGCGGAAACTTGTCCACGCCGTAGACGGTCACCGCGCCGTGCCGGGCGCGCAACCGGGAGCGGACGGACTCGAAGCCCTCCACCGAACACGGGCCCATCGAGGTCCACACGACGTTGGGCAGGCAGCCGAAGATCCCGTCCAGGTTGATCGTCCTTGGCGCGACCAGCCGGTGGCTGAGCAGGTGCAGCCGCAGGTACGCGTCGGACGTGTCGGCCGGGGGAGCGTCGAGGTCGATCTCCACGCGTCGGGCCTCCGTCTGCACGAGCCGCAGCTCGTCACGGCGCTGCGCGGCCGCCAGGTCGGCGGGGACGTCCTCCTCGGTGGCCAGGCCCCAGCCCCAGGCCGCGCGGGTCGCGGTCGCGGTGGCGGAATCGGTCAGCACGGCCGGGTCAGTCACGACGGCGAGCCTACCGGCCGTCCCTGTAGGGTGCCGGGCGTGACAGACGGGCTGGACCTCAAAGGTGACCTGGTTGCGCTGCTCCGCAGCCTGGTCGACATTGAGTCGGTCAGCGGCAACGAGGCGGGCATCGCGGATGAGGTCGAACGGGCCCTGGCCCCGTACGACCATCTCGCCGTGTCCCGGGACGGCAACGTGGTGGTGGCGCGGACCGACCTGAGCCGGGCCGAGCGGGTGGTGGTGGCCGGGCACCTGGACACCGTGCCGGTGGCCGGGAACGTGCCGTCCTGGGTGACCGACGGTGCCGATGGGGTGCGGGTCTGGGGGCGCGGGGCCTGCGACATGAAGGGCGGGGTGGCGGTGCAGCTGGCGGCTGCCGCCGCGCTGGAGGCTCCGAACCGTGACGTGACCTGGATCTTCTACGACAACGAGGAGATCGAGGAGCAGCACAACGGGCTCCGCCGGCTCGCGGTGACCCGCCCGGAGCAGCTGGCGGCCGACTTCGCCATCCTCTGCGAGCCGTCCAACGCCGAGATCGAGGGCGGCTGTCAGGGCACGTTGCGGGCCGAGGTCACGCTGACCGGGGTGGCGGCCCACTCCGCCCGGGCGTGGATGGGGCGCAATGCGATCCACGACGCCGGTGCGGTGCTGCAGCGGCTGGCGGACTACGAGCCCGCGTCGGTCGAGGTCGACGGTCTGACCTACCGGGAGGGGCTGAACGCGGTCCGGATCAGCGGCGGCATCGCCGGGAACGTGATCCCCGACCGGTGCGTGATCGAGGTCAACTACCGGTTCGCCCCGGACAAGACGCCCGCCCAGGCGGAGGCCACCGTACGCGCCGTGCTCGACGGGTTCGCGGTCGACGTGACCGACGTCGCGGCCGGCGCCCGGCCCGGACTGGACCGGCCGGCCGCCGCCGACTTCCTTGACGCGGTGGGCGGTCAGGCCAGCGCCAAGTTCGGCTGGACCGACGTGGCCCGGTTCGCCGCGCTGGGCATCCCGGCGGTCAACTTCGGCCCCGGCGACCCGAGCAAGGCGCACGCCGACGACGAGTTCTGCCCGGCCGCCGACCTGCACGCCTGCCGGGACGGCCTCGTCCGCTGGCTGAGCTGAGAGGGTGACAGGCATGACCGAACCGGAGCCGGAGCGCCGCCAGGTCCAGGGTCCGGTGGTTCGCGGCGGCCGAACGGCCCAGCACTCGACCACCGACCAGCGGCTGCTGGAGAGCCGGGGTGTCACCGACTGGGTGCACTCCGACCCCTGGCGGGTGCTGCGGATCCAGTCGGAGTTCGTCGACGGGTTCGGCACCCTGGCCGAGCTGGGCCCGGCGGTCAGCGTCTTCGGTTCAGCGCGTACGCCGCGCGACCACCCGCTCTACGCCACCACCGAAACCCTCGCCGCCCAGCTGGTCCGGGCCGGTCTGACGGTGATCACCGGCGGCGGGCCGGGCGCGATGGAGGCGGCGAACAAGGGCGCCGCCGAGGCCGGCGGGGTGTCGGTCGGGCTGGGCATCGAGCTGCCCTTCGAGTCGAGCCTGAACCCGTACGTCAACCTGGGCATCAACTTCCGCTACTTCTTCGTCCGCAAGACCATGTTCGTCAAGTACGCGCAGGGCTTCGTGGTGATGCCGGGCGGGTTCGGCACGCTCGACGAGCTGTTCGAGGCGCTCACCCTGGTGCAGACCCAGAAGGTGACCACGTTCCCGGTGGTGCTGTTCGACCGCAGCTACTGGGGCGGGCTGGTCGACTGGCTCGCCGGCACTGTGCTGGACCGCGGGGCGATCAAGCCGACGGACCTGAACCTGTTCACCGTGACTGACGACGTCGCGGAGGCGGTGGAGGTCATGCGGGCGGGCATCGTTCACCTGGAGACGCCGCACCGTCCCGAGTAGGCCTCTGTCGCCCTTCCCACCCTCGCGGCCGTGACAGCATGGAGCCCGTGGAGTGGTTCATTGCCGTGATCGCAGTTGCGGCCCTCGGCGTGGCAGCGATGGTGGCGGCGGGAGGCATGGGACAGATGAGCGCGGACCCGGTGCACGACACCTACCGGCAGGATCTGCCCGACTCTCCGCTGACGGCCGAGGACATCCGGTCGCTGCGGTTCGGGGTCACCCTGCGGGGCTACGCGATGGCCCAGGTCGACGACGTGCTGGAGCGGCTGGGCCGGGAGATCGCCGAGCGCGACGCCGAGATCGCCGCGCTGCGGGCCGGTTCGGACGGCGCCCCGCGACGGGCAGTCCCCAGCCTGCCGGTCGACCGCAACCACTCCGACGCATGAGATCAGCAAGGGGGACGACCCCCTCGAGCCCCCACCGCGACCACGATGACACACGGGAGGTCGCGCAAATGAGATCACCAAGGAGACGACGCCCTTGAGCCCCCGCCGCGACCGCAATGACACACGGGGGGTCGCGCAATGAGCGTCCGCCTGGAGGTCGCGACGCAGGTCCGGGCGCCGGTCACCCGAGTGTGGAAGGAGCTGGTGGACTGGTCCGGCCAGTCGCGCTGGATCCCGTTCACGACGGTGCGGATCACCACAGCCCACGCCGAGGGTCTCGGGGTTCAGGCGAGCGCGCTCTCCGGCTTCTGGCTCGGCCGGCTGCCGGTCGGGCTGCTGGACCGGTTCGTGGTCACCGGCTGGACGCCGCCGACCCCGACCGAGGACGGCAGCGGCCACGCCGAGCTCGAGGTGCTGCACCTCGGGCCGTACTTCACCGGGGTCGGGGTGTTCGCGCTGGACGGGCAGCAGACCGGCACCCGGGTGAGCTGCGTCGAGCTGTTCGACCTGCCCGGCGGCAGATTGCTCGACTCTCCCGGCCGGCTGCTGCTGCCCTTGCTGCGCGGCGGGTTCCGGCTCAGCCTGCGGCGGTTCGCGGCCGTCTGCCAGTCGTGACCG
>DASQUF010000457.1:0-6203 GCA_035641435.1 Propionibacteriaceae bacterium
CAGGACAGCTTCATCCCGCTGGGCCCGGCCGCCGCCCACGTCCTGCTGAGTGAAGAAGAGATCGAGAAGGCCGCTCTGGAGCTGGCCGGAAGGAGACGCGCATGACCGGGACGGGACCACTCGAGCTGCTCGCGATCGACCACCTGCTGACCGAGGAGGAGCGGGACATCCAGGCCACCGTGCGGGAGTTCGTCGACCGCCGGGTCCGGCCCGGGATCGCCGACGCCTTCGAGCGCGGCGAGGCCGACCTGACCCTGATGCCCGAGGCCGGGGCGCTCGGGCTGCTGGGCATGCACCTGGAGGGCTACGGCTGCGCCGGAACCAACGCCGTCGCATACGGGCTGGCCTGCCTGGAGCTGGAGGCGGGCGACTCCGGTGTGCGCAGCATGGTGTCGGTGCAGGGCTCGCTGGCCATGTTCGCCATCTGGCGGTTCGGCAGTGAGGAGCAGAAGCAGACCTGGCTGCCGCGGATGGCCGCCGGCGAGGCGATCGGCTGCTTCGGACTGACCGAAGCGGACTTCGGTTCCAATCCCGCGGGCATGCGGACCCGGGCCAAGCCGGACGGCGACGAGTGGGTGCTGAACGGCAGCAAGATGTGGATCACCAACGGCTCGGTGGCCGACATCGCCGTCGTCTGGGCCCAGACCGACGAACCCGAACGGGGGGTCGAAGGGCTGCCTGCCCCCGTTCAGGGCGGGGGCATCCGCGGCTTCCTGGTCCCCGTCGATACCGAGGGCTTCAGCACCCGCGACATCAAGCACAAGCTGTCACTGCGCGCCTCGGTCACCTCCGAGCTCGTCCTGGACGACGTCCGCCTGCCCGGCTCCGCTCGGCTGCCGGAGGCCAGGGGCCTGCGTGGGCCCTTGTCCTGTCTCAACGAGGCCCGGTTCGGCATCGTCTTCGGCGCCCTGGGCGCGGCCCGGGACTGCCTGGAGACCGCCATCGCGTACGCGGCCTCACGCGAGGTGTTCGACCGGCCCCTCGCCGCTTTCCAGCTGACCCAGGCCAAGCTGGCCGACATGACCCTGGAGCTGCAGAAGGGCTTCCTGCTCGCCCTGCACCTGGGGCGGCTCAAGGACGACCACCGGCTGGAGCCGCGGCAGGTCAGCCTGGGCAAGCTGAACAACGTCCGCGAGGCCCTGGCCATAGCCCGGGAGTGCCGGACGATCCTGGGCGCCAGCGGGATCACCGGCGAGTACCCGGTGCTGCGGCACGCGAACAACCTGGAGTCGGTGCTGACCTACGAGGGCACCTCAGAGGTGCACCAGCTGGTCATCGGTCAGGCTCTGACCGGGGAGAACGCCTTCAGCTGAGCCTCAGTGGTGGGCCAGCTCGGCCCGGATCCTTCTTCGGTCCTCGGCGTGCAGCACCGACTCCACCACGAGGGCTACCACCAGGATGGCGGCCACCACGGCCAGCTGACCCATGGCGGGGACTCTTGGCAGCAGCGGCCAGGCCAGCAACAAGGCTCCGGCCGCCGCCAGGCGGACCGCCGACACCGTGTGCACCGTGAGCCACTTGAACTCCACGTGGGCGAGCAGGTAGAGCGCGACTCCACCGACCAGGGCGGCGAGGGCGACACCCTTCAACGGGTCGGCCAACGTGTGATGCTCCGTGTCGCCGACGTACTCCAGGACCTTCTTCAGACCCAGGGCGACCGCGACGATCCCGACGATGAGCGGGAAGTGGTCGAAGGAGAACGCGTTGCGGCCCAGCCGCGGCCGGCTCTCGGCCGACTCCGAGGCGAGGGCGTGCTCCCCGAGCAGCGCGCTGACGTCGAAGTAGGCCCACCACATCGCTGAGACCAGGATCAGGCCCAGCCCGGAGGCGAGAACGATCGGCCAGGAGATCGGCAGCTCGGCCACGCCGACGCCGATGGCCACGATGGACTCGCCCAGGGCCACGATGGTGATCAGCCCGTGCCGTTCCGAGAAGTGGCTGGGCGCCGGGAGTCGCCAGCCCGCGGCTCCGCCGAGCGCGGTGCCCACGTAGTCCACGGCCAGGGCCAGCGCCCAGAGGCCCGTCTGGACCCAGCCGCTGAACTGCGACGCGATCAGCAGCACGATGGTGCTGCCCACCACGCTGGGGGCGAACCGCACCAGCTGGGCGCGCAGACCGTCGTCCTCCTGCGCGACGATCATGAAGATGCCGAAGTGGCAGACCCGGACCAGGAGGTAGCACACGGCGAGCACGATCGGTCCGTTGAGCCCGCCCTCAGCGTCCTCGAACGCTTCGGGAATGGTGAGGGCCAGGACGAACATCGCCGTCATGGCGACGAGGAGCGCCAGCTTGATCTCGGGCTCGTCCGCACTGGCCACGTTGGCCAGCCAGGCGTACCCGGTCCACGCCCACCAGAGCAGCCCGATGATCAGGACGCCGCGGAGCAGCCCCTGCCAGGTCAGGTTGTCGGCCATGAACGCGGTGACCTGGGTCAGCGCAAAGACGAACACCAGATCGAAGAACAGTTCCAGCGGGTTGACCGTGGCGTGGTCGGAGTCCGCTCGGATCCTGCCGCGACGCGTTGCCTGCACGCGCATATTGTGAACCTGTGAGCACGGTGGACGCCAACGGTCACCGGACGGCGGCCCCGATCCGGCTGCCGACCAACCTGGTGGACGCCACGGCCGACGAGTCCTCGCTGCGCCAGTTCCTCTTCGGCCTGCCCGGCGTCGACCCGGTGGGGATCGAGCAGCGGGCCGCGGGGCTGGCCACCCGGTCCATCAAGAAGGCGTCAAAGCTCGCGGCGATCGACCTGGCCATCTCGATGGTCGACCTGACCACCCTGGAGGGCGCCGACACAGCGGGTAAGGTGCGCAACCTGGCGCGCAAAGGCATGCTGCCTGATCCCGACCGGCCGGACACGCCGTCGGTGGCCGCCATCTGTGTCTATCCGGATATGGCCGCCGTCGCGCACGAGGAGGTCGCCGGGTCCGGCGTCAAGGTCGCCTCGGTGGCCACGGCGTTCCCAGCCGGCCGCTCCAGTCTGGAAGTCAAGCTGGCCGACACCAAGGTCGCCGTCGAAGCCGGGGCGGACGAGATCGACATGGTGATCGACCGCGGCGCGTTCCTGGCCGGGCGCTACGGGGCGGTGTTCGACCAGATCGTGGCGGTCAAGGCGGCTTGCGGCAACGCGCGGCTCAAGGTCATCCTCGAGACCGGAGAGCTGGCGACGTACGACAACGTGCGCCGAGCGTCCTGGCTGGCCCTGCTGGCCGGCGGCGACTTCATCAAGACCTCCACCGGCAAGGTGTCGCCGGCGGCCACGCTGCCGGTGACCCACGTGATGCTGCAGGCGGTCAAGGACTGGTACGCGGCCACCGGGGAACGGCGGGCGGTGAAGCCGGCCGGCGGGATCCGGACGGCCAAGGACGCGATCCGCTACCTCGTGGCGGTGCGCGAGGTCGCCGGTCCGGAGTGGCTGGACCCGTTCTACTTCCGGTTCGGCGCCTCGTCGGTGCTGAACGACCTGATCATGCAACGCCGGACCCAGCAGGACGGGCACTACTCCGGCAGTGACTACGTAACGGTGGACTAGCGCTTTTCGGGGGTTCCAGGGGGTCGTCCCCCTGGCGAGGAAAGGATTGATCATGACCCTCCTGGACTGGACGTACGCTCCGGCGCCGGAGTCGAGCGCCATCGCCGGGATCAAGGACCGCTACCTGCCGTACGTCGACGGCACCTTTGTCGAGGGTGGCGGTCCGGACCTGGACACGCTCAACCCCGGGACCGGCGAGAAGCTGTCCACGGTCTCGACGGTCGACGCCGCCGACCTCGACCGGGCGGTTCAGGCCGCGCGGCGGGCGTACGAGCAGGTCTGGTCGCCGATGTCGGGCGCGGAGCGGGGCAAGTACCTGTTCCGGATCGCCCGCGGCATCGCTGAGCGGTCCCGCGAGCTGGCCGTGGTGGAGACGCTGGACAACGGCAAGCCGATCAAGGAGACCCGCGACTTCGACGTGCCGACCGCGGCGCAGCACTTCTTCTACCACGCGGGCTGGGCGGACAAGCTGGGTCACCTGGGGCTCGGTCCGGCGCCGAGACCGCTGGGCGTCGCCGGGCAGGTCATCCCTTGGAACTTCCCGCTGCTGATGGCGGCCTGGAAGATCGCCCCGGCCCTGGCCGCCGGCAACACGGTGGTGATCAAGCCGGCCGAGACCACGCCCCTGTCGGTCCTGGTGCTGGCCGAGATCATCGCCGACTCCGGGCTGCCGCCGGGGGTGGTCAATGTCGTGACCGGGGCCGGGGACGTGGGCTCCATGCTGGTGACCCACCCGGGGATCGACAAGGTGGCCTTCACCGGGTCGACTGCGGTGGGCCGGCGGATCCAGCGGGAGCTGGCCGGGACCGGACGCCGGATCACCCTGGAGCTCGGCGGCAAGGGCGCGAACATCGTGTTCGAGGACGCCGCGCAGGACCAGGCGATCGAGGGCATCGTCAACGGGATCTTCTTCAACCAGGGCCAGGTCTGCTGCGCGGGGTCGCGGCTGCTGGTCCAGGAGTCGATCGCCGATGAGTTCGTGGCCCGGCTGACCGACCGGGTGGAGACGCTGCGGGTCGGCGACCCGCTGGACAAGAACACCGACGTCGGCGCGATCAACTCTCAGGCTCAGCTGGACCGGATCACGATGCTGATGGAGGCCGGCGTGGCCGAGGGCGCGACCACCTGGACCTCCTCCTGCCCGCTGCCGAAGAACGGCTTCTTCGTCGCCCCGACGATCTTCACCGACGCCACCCCGTCGATGCGGATCTCGCGGGAGGAGATCTTCGGGCCGGTGCTGACCACGATGACCTTCCGGACGCCGGACGAAGCGGTCGCCAAAGCGAACAACAGCGCGTACGGGCTGTCCGCCGGTGTGTGGACGGAGAAGGGGTCGCGGGCCATGGGCATGGCCGCCGCACTGCGCGCCGGGGTGATCTGGGACAACACCTTCAACCGGTTCGACCCGGCGGCCAGCTTCGGCGGCTACAAGGAGTCGGGTTTCGGTCGCGAGGGCGGGCCGTCGGGCATGGCCGCGTATCTCGAAGCTGATGAGGAAGGTGGGGCGCGATGAGCCACCTGACCGTCGCCAAAACGTACAAGCTCTACATCGGCGGGGCCTTTCCGCGCTCGGAGTCCGGGCGGACCTACCGCGCGCTGGACGCCAGCGGCGGGTTCTTGGCCAACGCGGCCCTGGCCTCGCGGAAGGACGCTCGGGACGCGGTTGCGGCGGCTCGCAAGGGGTTCGGCGCCTGGGCCAAGGCGACGCCGTACAACCGCGGGCAGGTGATCTATCGGATCGCGGAGATGTTGGACGGCCGCTCGGCCCAGTTCGTCGAGCTGATCATGGTCAGCACCGGGGCCAAGGAGAAGGTGGCTCGGGCCGAGGTGGAGGCGGCCATCGACCGGCTGGTGCACTACGCCGGCTGGACCGACAAGTTCACCGCCGTCCTCGGTAGCGCGAACCCGGTGTCCGGCCCGTACTTCTCCTACTCCGCGCCGGAACCGACCGGCGTGGTGGCGGCGTTCGCGCCGGGTGGCTCGCCGTTGCTGGGCCTGGTGTCGGTCGTCGCACCGGTGATCACCAGCGGCAACTCCGTCGTGGTCGTCGCCGCCGAGCCCGACCCGTGCGTGGCGATCGCCTTCGCCGAGGTGCTGGCCACCTCCGACGTGCCCGGCGGCGTGGTCAACATCCTGACCGGGTCGGCGGCCGAGGTCGGTCCCCACCTGGCGGCCCACGCTGACGTGAACGCGCTGGACCTCACCGGCGTCGACACGGAGCTCCGCACCGCCCTCGAGCAGCAGGCGGCGGACACGGTGAAGCGGGTCTACGTGCCGCGGGGGCCGGTCGACTTCTCGGTCCCGCCCGGGCTGGCCCGGCTGCGGGCCTTCGTCGAGATCAAGACCATCTGGCACCCGACCGGCGCCCTCTCGCTCTCCGGCGGATCGGCGTACTGACCGACGCCCCTGAGCCACGCGCGGAATAGACGGGCGACCGAGCCGGTTGCGCGGCCATGACCATCGACGGTATCCACACCATCGGGCTGATCGGCGCCGGCAAGATCGGCGGTCAGGTGGCCCGCGCCGTGATCGACGCCGGTTACGACGTGGTGATCAGCAACTCGCGCGGACCAGAGACCCTGGCGGACCTGTTGGCCGAGCTCGGTCCGCAGGCCCGGGCGGCGACCGCCGCCGAGGCCGCGGAGGCCGGGGACCTGGTCGTCGTGTC
>DASQUF010000458.1:0-9150 GCA_035641435.1 Propionibacteriaceae bacterium
CGCCGGCCCGATGGCCGCGGCGATCAGCTACCGACGCTCCTCGTGGCCCGCCTCGCCATCAGGCCCAGCTCGTTGTCGGACCGGCGTTCGGGCGGCGCGTTCCCGGACTCCACCCCTCCGGCGGATCGGCCAAGAACGAGATACGTGGATCGCCGTCAGGCGCAGGCCCGACCGCCGGGCATACGTCGGCGCCCAGCGCAGCGCGGCCGTCCCTCCGGCGGAGTCATCGAGTCCAAGGATCACTTCGGCTCTGACCATGACCATCCTCTCCGAGTCGTCGAGAAGGATCCTGCTGATCTGCACGACGGTAACCAGGTCCCTTGGTCCTTTCGGGACTTTGGCCCCTGTCGCCGCAGAGCGGTCTCCGGTGAACTTGAAGAGCAGTCAAGTAGTCAGCGGATCCCCGGCAGGGCCCTGGCTCAGCAGAGAGGAGTGGGTCGTGGTGACGGTCCGGCCCAAGAGCGACCGGCAGGCGAGCAGCCGACAGCGGGTGAGCAGGAAGGACCGACGTCGGCTCTCCCGGCACCGGGAAGGTCATCTGCACTACCAGACAGGTCGCGGTCCGCGATGCCTGGCGGTCACCTACACCATTGCCGGCGACTACGTCCTGCTGAGGCTGCCCGAGTACAACGACGTGAGTCACTACGCGCCCGGCCGGCCGGTCGTACTCGAGGTCCCGGACTGCGACCAGGACCTCCAAGTCGAAGGAGTCGCTCAAGTCGCCGGGCCCCAGCACGAGGCGCTCATCCAGCGGACCCGGTTCCCCGAGCCGGTTCCGATTGGGGTCGCGTCTCGGGTGATCTGCCTACCGCTCACCGGCGTGAGCCCGATGCCTCGACGCAGCTGGAGCAGCTGGCGCAGGAGGCCGGCGCGATGACCGCGCCCGCTGCGCCGTGGCTGCCCCTGCATCGTGGCGGCCGGATGGAGTACCTCGACCTGATGGAGTGCCGGCGGCTGCTGGCCAGCGTCTCGGTGGGCCGGCTGGGCTACACGGCGGCCACCGGCCCCCGGATCTTTCCGATGAACTTCACGCTGGTGCGCGACTCGCTGTTTCTTCGCACCGCCCCGGACGGCGAGGTGGCGCGGTGGGCGGCCGGTCAGGAGGTGTGCTTCGAGGTCGACCATGTCGACGAGTTCCTGCGGGCGGGATGGAGCGTGCTGGTGACCGGTCTCCTCGAAGAACCCTCGCCCGCCGTCATCACGGCTCTGGACGTCGGGGACCTGCCCGCTCCCTGGCCGGAGGGTTTCAAGTCGGTTCTGCTCGAACTGCCGTTGACCCGTGTCACCGGTCGCCGGGTGCACCCGGCATGACCGGCACAGGATCCTCCTTCCAGGAGCTGTCGGAGACCCGATGCCGCGAGCTGCTGGCCGGTCAGACCACAGGCCGGGTGGCCTGGAACGCCCCGGACGGTCCGCAGGTACTGCCGGTCAGCTACGTTCTGGATGCCGGAGATGTCGTCTTCCGGACGTCGCCGTACGGAGCGTTGTCACAACTTCGGTCCAGAACGAACGTGGCGTTCGAGATCGACGACATCGACGACGAGCACGGCACAGGATGGAGCGTTCTGGTCCGCGGGAGCGCGCAGGCCGTCGTACAGGCCCGCCACCTGGAACGGCTGTGGTCGGACGGCGCGCCGGTGCCCTGGGCGGCCGGGACGCGGAACCTGATCATCGCCATCACTCCCCGGGTCGTGACCGGCCGGGTCGTGCGCCGGCCGTGGTCATCGCCCGGTGCGGACGCCTGATCCACGACGTTCGCTCTGGGCCTCGATGTCCTCGCTGGCTAGCCTGAGTCCATGGTCGAACAGGGCCCTGACGACCAGGCTGGCCTCGCCGCCACGGAGAGCGAGCCGGCTCCGGCGCCCGCTCCGATCGAGCGTCTGCTGGAGCAGCTGGTGGAGCGGGCAACCGAGGTGATCGGCGTCCAGGATCGGCTTCGTCGGCTGCTGCGGGCCAACGGCGCGATCATCTCCGAGCTGTCGCTGGAAGGGGTCCTGCGTCGCATCGTCGAGGCGGCTCGCGAGCTGGCCAAGGCCGAGTACGCCGCCCTCGGGGTGATCGGGACGGATGGGTCCCTCGAGCGGTTCATCCACATCGGCATGGACGACGCGACGGTTGCCGCGATCGGCGAGCTGCCCAAGGGCCGAGGTCTGCTCGGTGCCCTCATCGCCGAGCCCGCGCCCATTCGGCTCGTCTCGATCCGGGATGACGACCGGTCGTCGGGATTCCCGCCTCGGCACCCGCCCATGGACAGCTTCCTCGGTGTGCCGATCCGGTCACGCAACCAGGTCTACGGCAACCTGTACCTCAGCAACCAGGTGGACGGTGCGTTCAGCGCGGAGGACCAGGAGCTGGTGCTCGCCCTAGCGGCAACCGCTGGTATCGCGATCGAGAACGCCCGACTGTTCGAGGCATCCCAACGTCGCCAGGCCTGGCTCGAAGCGTCGGCCGATATCAGCGCCGTCCTGCTGGCGCCTCAGCCGACCCGAGATCCGCTGGAGCTGATCGTCCAGAGCGTGAAGCGTCTGGCGGGCGCCGACGTCGTGACCGTCGTCAGCCACGCCGACGAGCCGGGCATGCTGCAGGTCGAGACGGCCATCGGCGCAGGGGCGGACCATCTCCGCGGGCTGCACTATCCAGCCAACGGCAGTCTCGTCGAGGTCGCCTTGAAGACCGGTCACGGGGCCCGTGCCGACTCCGTCGCCGTCGGCGCGCCCTACGCCGCCGACCTGCAACAGGCGTTCGACCTGGGAGCGGTCATGGCCGTTCCGCTGAGCGGGAACACCGGCCAGCGGGTCGCCCTGGGATTGGCCCGAGTTCGGGGTCGCCCGGCCTTCGAACCGGCAGACCTCGAGATGGCGGAGGCCTTCGCCAAACATGCCACTGTGGCGATCGAACTGAGAAAGGCTCGGGTCGACCAGCAGCGGCTCGCCGTGCTGGAGGACCGGGACCGGATCGCCCGCGATCTGCACGACCACGTCATCCAGCGACTCTTCGCCGCCGGACTCAGCCTGCAGAGCCTCGCCTCGGGGACCGACCGGCCCGAGCACGCCCAGCGGCTCAGCCGAGTGGTCGCCGACCTCGACGAGACCATCCGGCAGGTCCGGTCGTCGATCTTCGAGCTGCAGAGTGGGCCAACCACACCCGGGTTGCGGTCCGCCGTCCTGACCGTGGCGGAGCAGCTCCGGCCCGTGCTCGGGTTCGAGCCCACCGTGCGTTTCGAGGGACCCGTCGACACCCTGGTCGATGACGCCGTGCTCGGCGATGTCGAAGCCGTGGTGCGAGAGGCCATGACCAACGTGGCCAAGCACGCCCGAGCCACGGCAGTGGAGGTCACGGTGGCCGCCAACCCCAGCGCTCTGTCGATCAGCGTGCGAGACAACGGCATCGGGATCGGTGACCCCGGGCGGGCCAGCGGGCTGCAGAACCTAAGAGCTCGAGCCAACAAGCACAGCGGGGGACTCGTCGTCCATTCCGGCGAGTCGGGAGGAACGGAGCTGCGATGGACCGCGAAACTGGGCAGCTGAGCGAGACGATCCGAGTCTTCCTGCTGGACGACCACGAGATCGTGCGGCGTGGGCTGGTGGACCTGTTGAGCAGCACCACTGATCTCGTGGTCGTCGGCGAGGCGGCGACGGCCGGTGAAGCCTTGCGGCGCATCCCGGCCGCCCGACCCGATGTCGCCGTCCTGGATGCCCGGCTGCCCGACGGCAACGGGATCGACGTCTGCCGGGACATCCGTTCCGCACACCCCGAGATCCGCTGCGTGATCCTGACCTCGTACGACGACGACGAGGCGCTGTTCGCTGCTGTCATGGCGGGCGCCGCCGGGTACCTGCTCAAGCAGATTGCCGGAAACTCTCTGCTCGACGCGGTCCGGGCCGTGGCGGCGGGACGTTCGCTGATGGATCCTGCGGTGACCGGGAAGCTCCTCGAGCGGCTCAGGCACCCCGCCCAACCCGACCCACGGATCAGCGAGCTCACTCCTCGCGAGCGAGAGATCCTGGATCTGATCGCCGAGGGGCTGTCCAACAAGGAGATCGGGGCAAGGCTGTTCCTGGCCGAGAAGACCGTGAAAAACTATGTCTCCTCGTTGCTGGCGAAGCTGAACATGCAGCGGCGGACCCAGGCGGCCGTCTTCGGCGCCGACATCGGGCGAGCCGAGTCGACTCCATCCGGGTAAGGGCGCTCCGGCTGCTCCACCAGCCGACAGCGGACGCAGCCGCGGGTCTTTGGTCCCACCGATGGCTGACCAACGGCTCTGCTGACCCGCCCTCCATCCCGGGAGGCTGAGATCAGGAGGTGTCAGATGACCAGATCAGTCATTGTCCGTCTTTTCGTCGGAAGTCTCATCGGGGCCGGTGTGGGAACCGCACTCTTCGTCCTCGCGGCCGCGGTCGGCATCGGTGACGAGGTGCTGATCATGAACGGACCCGACGTGGTCGGGATCAGGCCCGGGGCGCTGTCCACGATGATGATCGTCACGGCCGGGTTGGCGAGCCTGCTGTGGATGGCGGCAACCGTGGCCGTGGTCGTCGCGTGGGTCGGCGCCATCATCAACACGGCGAGCCTGCCGAGCAAGACCTGGCTCGCCATCGAGCTGGTGCTCGGCCTGCTCGGCCTGCCCTTCGTGGCCGTTCTGGCGTACGTGGTCGGCCGGCCGGAGGCGACCGCGTACGACCCAGGGCCGGGCCGGACGGCGCAACCGGCCGCGACCGACGGACGCCGCCCAGCGAGTATGAGCGGCACGGGGTGACCGCGATGCGGTCCCCCCGGGGCCCAGGCGGTGGTGGGGCTGGCGACTGGGTGATCCTCGGGACCTACATCGCCGCCGCTCTCGTGGTGGTGGCGCTCACCCGTGGCCGGCTGGGTCAGCGGGACGCCGTCCCTTCAGTCTCCGCGACCACGTCGGGGTAGGCGAGAGATGCCCGACGAAGCGGCCGTCGCGGCCCGTACCGCACCGATCGAGCGCATCGGTCTGATGGACCTCACCGTGCTGGCGACCGATCGCGGATCGGTCCCGATGAACATCGGTGCCGTGCTCGAGTTCGACCGACTCGACGGGCCCTCGCTGGCCGAGGTCCGCGCCCTCCTCGCTCGGCGGCTGCCGGCCATTCCGCGGCTACGGCAGAGGCTGTACCGCGCGCCGCTCGGGTGCGGTCGGCCGGTGTGGGTCGACGACGTCGGTTTCGACCTCGACCGACATCTGACGGCGCGGGAATGGCCGTCGCCGTTCGACCACCGCTGGCTCCTCGATGTCGCCGTCGAACTCGTGTGTGACCGCCTGGACCGCAGCCGGCCGCTCTGGCGGGCCTGCCTGGTGGCCGACCGGGCCGGCGAACGGGCTGCTCTGGTCCTGGTGTTCCATCACGTGCTGGCCGATGGTCTGGGCGGCCTGGCGGTGTTGGCGACGCTCGCCGACCCTGGGCCGCCCGACCGGGGCCGGGACTTTCCTCGGCCGGCGCCACGGTGGTTCGACCTGGCCTTCGATGCCGCCCGCCACCGATGGAGCGCCGTCCGGAGCCTGCCCGCCGGGCTGCGCCGCGGGTCGGCCGGGATCCGCGAGCTGGGCATCGGCCCCGCCGGACCGCGGCTCGCCGACCGGATCTTCCTGAATCGGCCGACCTCACCTCGGCGACGTCTGGACCGGGTGGCCGTACCCCTCGACGAAGTCGCGGCCCTGGCTCACCAGGTGGGCGGCACGGTCAACGACGTCATGCTGGCCGCCGTGACTGGGGCGTTGTTCAAGGTCCTCGCCGCCCGTGGGGAGCATCCAACGCGGCTTGTGGTGTCCGTACCGGTATCCGGTCGGCGGTCCACGACGACGACCCGGCTGGGCAATGACACCGGCGTTCGGCCGATCGCCGTCCCGCCGGTCGCCGACGACCACGCCCGCCTCGCCGCGATCGTCACCATGACGAAGCCCAACGCCACGCTGCAGCGAGCGTCTTCGGCGGGACCGTTGGGCCTGGCCTTTCGAGCCCTCAGCCGGCTGGGCCTGTTCCGCATGTTCGTCGAGCATCAGCGGTTGGTGCATACCTTCGAGACCAACGTGCGGGGACCGGTCGAGCCGGTGCTTCTCGGTGGGCACCGGGTAAGGGCCGTCGTTCCCGCGGCGGTGAATCCAGGGAACATCGGCGTCAGCTTCGATGTCCTGTCCTACGCGGGTGTTCTCGGAGTCACCGTGGTCAGCGATCCCGAGATCGTCACTGAGCCCGACCGGCTGGTGGACGAACTGGCTCGCGTTCTCGCCAGCCTCCTGGAACGGTGACGCCGACGGCTACTCGACCGCTGCTCGCGTCGTACGAGTCGCCGGGATCCCGACCGGCCGGCGCGAGAAGAGGGGCCGGTAGAGCCTTACGGTGAGTAAGCCCAGGACGGCCGCGAACCCGACGAAGCCGGCCGTCAGGGGAAGCGAAGCGTCAGGATCGCCGTTCGCGTACATGATCAGCCCCATGCTCGCCACCGAAACGGCCAGGCAGGTGTAGCCGGTCAGGACCACGTAGGCCGGCCGGATGGCTCAGGCGACGCCGCGGAGGAGACCCATTCCGGTGGACACCGCGACCGGTACGACGATGCCGAGGTCCATCAGCTGCCGTCAGGCCATGACCAGGGCCGCCTCAGCCGAGATGAACACGGCGAGCAGCAGCGGGAAGAACCGCTCCACGTTTCCCGGCAGCCGGAGGTACTCCTGGCCGATGATCACCTGGGCGTAGGTGTAGAGGACGTACACGCTGACGCCAATGGTGACGAAGGGGCCGCCGGGTGTCCTCGCCGGACGAGCTCTGCGGCGATCAGCAGGCGGCCGCCGCCTTCAGTACCCGGCGGCCCGGTCGCTGGCGGTGAGCGGCAACGGCAACTCCCCCGACGACCTGCTGTGCAGGCGTCCCGTCGACCTGTGCGTGCGGCATGGTCTATGCCCGGTCATGCTGGTGGGTCGCCGAGCCAGGCCGCCGGGCGAACGGTCGCGGTCTGTCGACCCGCGCCCCAGATGGCTGCCGTCAGCGGGGACGTCGCGTGGTCGAATGGCTGACTGCAGGCAGGTTCAGCATCGCCTGGGGGATCAGTGTGCCGGCACCTCGTCTGACTCGCCGCGCTATGACTGAGCCGCCGACCTCTGTTTCTGACCCGACCTGGGTTCCCTCTCCGATCAAGAGAACGGGACCTTAGGCCCTGCCGGTGAGACCAAGCCGTCAGCAGAGTGAAGGCGGTACCCGAGGGCTGGACGTGAAGGATCGAAATGCGGCACATCGTTCATATCGTGGTCGGGGTTGACAGTTCGGACTGCAGCCAGCAGGCCCTCGACTGGGCGACTCACGAGGCGGCGTCGCACGGCGCACGACTGACCGCCGTCACGGCATGGGAACTCCCCACCGTGCCGATGACTGCGATGTATCCCGTACTGCCTTGGGGCGACGTTGACGTCGACCCTGATCGACATGTCCGATGGACCCAGTCCATGCTCGAGAAGCTCATCGCGGACGCCGGAGTAGAGGCGGACTGCACGGTCGCCCACGGCGCGCCGGCCAAAGTTCTCATCGACCGCTCGAGCGACGCCGACATGCTTGTGATGGGTTCTCGAGGGCACGGCGGACTCGCGGGAATGCTTCTCGGCTCGGTGAGCCAGCATGTCGCGGCTCACGCCAAGTGCCCGGTCGTCATAGTCCGCTGAGTGGGTGTCGGGCATGGCGTCGGACCGTAAGGGCGAAGCAAGCGCACCAGACACCGGGTCCAGCTTGGCGACTCTGTCAGAAGCACAGTGCTTCGAACTGCTGGCGGTGGCGACTGTCGGTCGGGTGGGATTCGTCTCGCCCGAAGGTCTCCAAATCCTCCCGGTCAACTTTCGCCTCGGCGCCGGTCAGCGGATCTTCATGAGAGTCGCCCCGAATGGGCTCCTGGCCGAATTGGCCGACTCGCACACTCACGTCGCCTTCGAAGTGGACTACCACGCCGACAACTTCCGGATCGCCTGGAGCGTCCTAATGCAAGGCCCAATCAGTCTGTTGGATGCCGAGGCGCAAGCCGCGTACGCGGATCTACACCTGCCGCCCGTTCCGTGGCCGAGCAGGGCCAGATCTCTGCCTGTCCAATTCGTGCCGACGAGGGTGTCCGGCCGCGGCCTGCAGCGGACCTCTCCGTAGTGATCGGCATCGCTGACGAGTTCAAGACGTGAGATCAACCGGCCCTCCTACGAGGAAATGCCCAATCATCAGACGACTGGACACCTTGCCTCTTGGCGGCCGCTTGCCCGTTCGCTCCGCAAGCCGGGGAGGCCTTCACTGCTCATCACGGATCGTCACAACGACCGCTCGCGTTGGTCTGACTGGCGTCGACGCCACCTGGCATAAGGAGCGGGTTGGGAGCGACGACCCAGCCGCCGACACAAGCGAGTGTCGAACATCGGCCTGAGCTGCCCGGCGGTGTTGCCAAGCCGCGTCCCCTCCGAACTGCCGCAGCAGGTTGCAGCAACGACAGACGGGCAACCAGGTGGCTTGTCGACCCCTACGGGCGACCTCGAGCGCCAACGACACCCAGCGAGGCTAGGTCCGAGGCTTTGCAAGCAGGGGGTTACGGGTTCGAGTCCCGTTGGCTCCACAACCAAGAACCGGCTATGACTAGGCGCTTCTTCATTCGGAACGGCGCGGCGTTGGCGTCTCGCAACGGAATCGTGGCCGGATTGACCCCTATCTGACCCAGTTAATGCTCCGAACAGCTTCCCAAGGCGGTCTGCCGCTCCTCGCTGACTGTCGTGCTCGTGCTGATCCTCGCCGCGATGAGGTTCAACCTCCCTGGTGAGCGGCAGCTCTGGGTGCACCTGGTGGTCGCCGCGCTGCTCGCCAACGCGCTCCCCTACACCCTGTTCGGCGTCGCCGAGCAAACCGTCGACTCCAACCTCGCCGGGGCGATCAACGCCACCACCCCGCTCTGGACCGCGCACTTCGCGCAGCTCGCCCGCCGACACGACCCGCTCGCCCTCGTCCTCACCTTGGTTGCTCTAACCCGGCGCACGTCCCCGCGATCTCCCAGCCGTCAAGCCCCGAGTTCTCCGCGGAGAGACGGCGACCGTTCTGAGCCGCAAGCCTTGTGCCCGGCCCCTGGTTGACGATTTTCTGACACAGGCGGGCGATCGGGCGACTTGATCCCACACGG
>DASQUF010000459.1:0-10135 GCA_035641435.1 Propionibacteriaceae bacterium
CCGCCTTGGGCCGCGGGCGCCGTCCGGGCGGCGCGACCGCGCTGCGACTGGCCCGCACCACGGCGACTCCGACGGCGGTCGTCAGCGGGACGGCGAGCACCAGCCCGATGGACCCGACCAGCGTCCGGACGATCTCCCCAGCGAACTGCTCGGTCTGCACCACCTGCAGCAGCGGCCGGTCGTAGATCGAGATCAGCAACAGCACCGACAGGGCCGCGCCCGCGGTGGCGAAGGCGATGGTGTAGACGGTGGAGGCGATGTGGTCCCGGCCGATCCGCATCGCCTTGGCGAACAGATGGCGCTGCCCCTGGCCCTCGTCGGCCAGCTCCCACACGGCCGAGGCCTGGGTGATGGTGACGTCGTTGAGCACGCCGAGTCCGGCCACGATGAGGCCGCAGAGGACCACCGAGGTGAGCCGAAGGTCCGGGGCCGCCGCGGACAGCACGAAGTCCTCTTCCGAGGCGACGCCGGTCAGATGGGCCCAGCGCGACGCCACCAGCCCGAGCAGCGCGATCATGATCAGCCCGAACAGCGTGCCCACCAGTGCGGTACTGGTCCGGGCGCTGAAGCCGTGAGCCGCGTACAGCACCACGAACATGATGGCCGAGGACCCGATCAGCCCCACCAGGAGCGGGTTCGACCCGGCCACCAGCGCCGGGAACATGAACTTGACCAGAATGAACCCGGCGAATGCCAGCCCGATCAACGAGGCGAACCCGCGCCACCGGGCCACCGCCACCACGGCGACGGCGAAGATCACCGTGAGCGCGATCAACGGCGTACGCCGCTCGAAGTCGGCGAACTGGTACTGGGCCGGCTGGTCGTCGATCGCCGGCACGCGGGTGAGCTTGATGACCTGGCCGACCTCGACCCCGGAGGAGTAGACCGCCTCGGTCAGCGGTACGGAGACGGCCAGTCCCCGGTCGTCGCCCTCGAGCAGCTCCGCCACGGCCTCGGCACAGTTCAGCTCGCTCACGTCAGGCGTGGAACCGGGCAGCCCGTCGCAGGAGATCTCCTTGACCTCGGTGATCCGCGCCGAGGGGTAGGTGACGCCAGGGATGTTGTATCCGCCGGCCTGGTTCGGGTTGACCCGGTCGGAGATGTCGCCCGGCCAGAAGACGATCAGACCGACCACGGTCCAGATGGCCAGCGGGACGAGAACGACGATCAGGATCCGCAGGGCCCGCCGGTGCCGGCGCAGCTCGGCCGGGTCGACCATCGGTGGCGCGCCCACCGGGCCCGTCGATCCGGATCCGATATGTGAGTGAGTCACCTTCTCCGCCTAGTGTTAGTCCTCGTGAGCCAACTTCCGGGGGCGGGGCGCAGTCGCGCCCCGTCGAGTCCCAGAAGCTCCCGCTCGGACGCGGACCGGGGCAGGCTCAGCGGCTCACAATCTAACTCACTGGCGGCCGTGGACCATCCGGACGAGTTGCTGCCGGTGCGCCGGCCGCCGTCCGGCGCGGGCGGCACCCTGGGGATGATCGCCGCCATTCTCGCCTTCGGCCTGCTGGGTCTGGGCCTACGGGCCGTCCCTACGGTGCTTCCCGACGACATGCTCGCCTGGGCCGCCGCCCCCCCGGGCGCCGTTCCGGGCGCCCTCGAGTCGGCCAGACCCACCCCGCGTACGCCGACCCCGACCTTCTCGGCGACCGCCAGTCCCCGGCCGACACCGACCGCGACCCCCAGGCGCACGCCGAAGCCGCGACGCGTGGTGGTGCCGGCGACCGGGCCCGGTACCTACCGGCCGGCCCAGGTGGACGCCCGGGCCGCATCCAGCGCCGGGCGGCTGATCCGCTTCGACGTCAAGGTCGAGGACAACCTGAACGTCGACCCGAACCAGGCGGCCAGGATCATCGCCGGCGTGCTGAACGACAAGCGCAGCTGGCGCGGCCGCGGGCAGGTGCGGTTCGAGCTGGTCAGCGGGGAGGACAGCGACCGGTCCGAGCTGCACGCCTACATCGTGACGCCCGGCACCACCGACCGGCTGTGTGCGCCGCTGGCGACCCAGGGCGAGGTGTCCTGCCAGAACGGCAACCGGGTGGTGCTCAACGCCAAGCGCTGGCAGCTCGGCGCAAAATCCTACGGTCGGGACCTGGACAACTACCGGCGCTATCTGGTCAACCACGAGTTCGGCCACTACATCGGCTACGGGCACGTGGACTGCCCCGGTCGGGGCAAGCTGGCGCCGATCATGCTGCAGCAGACCAAGGGCCTGGACGGGTGTAGGAAGAACCCGTGGGTGGAGTCCGACTGACGCTCGTGCGGGGGTTCGAGGGTGGTCGTTCCCCCTCGGTAGCACTGAGGTTTCTTCCTCGGCAGGAGGCGGAGCTCATGCTCGACGCCCGGCCGACGGCCGCGATGCGGGCCTCCTGGCACCCGCAGTATCCGCTGGCCGACACACTGGAGGGCCTGACCTGGCTGTTCGCCGCCTGGCAGGAGATGGGTGGCCTCGACGGAGACTCGCCCTGGTGGACCTACCAGCTGATGGTCGACGGGCAGGCGGTCGGCGACATCGGGTTCCACGGCCCGCCGGATGAGCAGCGACAGCTGACCATCGGTTACCAGGTCGTGCCCGCGCTCCAGGGTCGGGGGGTCGCCACGGCCGGCTGCGCGCAGCTCGTCGCGCTGGCCTGGTCCGCCGGCGCCCGCCGCCTGCTGGCCGCCGCCGCCGCGGACAACTACGCCTCGCAGCGGGTGCTGCGGCGCAACGGCTTCGTCAGCGAGGACGGCCAGTCGTTTCACCTCGACCGACCATGACTGAGCTCACCCGCCATCTTCGCCTGGACCGGCCGGTGCTGATCCGGCCGATCTTCGGCCTGCTCCGCCGCGGGGCCGGGGACCCGACCCACCGGCGGGTGGGCGAGGCTTACCTGCGGGCGACGCGTACGCCGGCCGGCCCGGCCTTGGTCAAAATCCTTCCGCAGGGGTCCGACGTGGCCGCCCGGGCCTGGGGTCCGGGCGCTGAGTGGGCGCTGGACCAGCTGCCCCGGCTGGTGGGGGAGGCCGACGACCCCGACGGGTTCGTCCCGCGCCCGGAGCACGGCCCGTTGGTGCTGGCCCACCGCCGCTACTGGCACTACCGGGTCGGGCGGACCGAGGCGGTGTTCGAGGCCCTGGCCGCGGCCTGCATCGAGCAGGTGGTGACGGGCAAGGAGGCGTTCCGGGCCTGGCGGCTGCTGGTGCGCGAGTTCGGCGAGCCCGCGCCGGGACCGGCCACCGACTCGGATTCGGCCGCCTACGGGATGTATGTGCCGCCGACCCCCGAGGCCTGGGCCAGGGTGCCGAGCTGGCGGTTCCTGGCCGCCGGGGTGGAGCAGCGGCGCAGCCGCACCCTGGTCCGGACGGCGGTGCGGGCGCGCGCACTGGAGCGGACGCTGGCCGGGACGCATGCGGCGGCGGACCGGGCGCTTCAGAGCTTCCCGGGTGTCGGGCCCTGGACCTCGGCCGAGGTGCGGCAGCGGGCACACGGCGATGCGGACGCGTGGAGCGTCGGCGACTTCCACGTGGGCCGGGACATCACCTACGCGCTGACCGGCGAGTCGCTGGACGACGACGCGTGCACCGAGATCCTGGAGCCGTACCGTGGGCACCGGTTCCGGGTCCAGGCCCTGCTGGCCATGACCGGCCCGCGTACGCCCCGACGGGCCCCGCGGATGAGCCTGCCGACGCACACCCCGTACGCAACCGGCGGCAAGTCCTAGTGGCGTGTCGGCAGTGCCGTGCCGACTCGCCACTAGCTTCGAGTCGAGCCACCGCTGATCATCCGGTCCATCACCCGGTCAGGCAGCAGTGCGGCCAACCGGGCGGTGATCCGGGCGTCGCGGCCGACCAGGTAGCGGGTCCGGGGACGGCGGGCCGTGACGGCGTCGGTGATCACCCGGGCGACCTGCTCCGGCGGCACTCCGTCGCGCGCCGCCTGCTGGGCCCGACGGCCGGCGGCCGCGGTGATCTGCCGGTAGCGCTCGCGCTGCTCAGCGGTCATCTTGTCCGTGAGGCCCTTGGCGGTGGCCAGGCCCTTCTCCCAGATCGGCGTGGCGATGGCGCCCGGCTCGACCAGCACGACCTCGACCCCGAGGTGCCGGACCTCACGGCGCAGCGCGTCACTGACCGCCTCGAGGGCGAACTTGGAGCCCGAGTAGGCGCCGTAGGTCGGTCCGGCAACCAGTCCGCCGATCGAGCTCACGTTGACGATGCGGCCGCGGCTGGCGATCAGCGCGGGCAGCAGGGCCTGGATCACCGCGACGTGGCCGAACAGGTTGACCTCGAACTGCCGCCGCCACTCGTCCAGCGGGATCACCTCCACCGGCGCGGCGACCGCGATGCCGGCGTTGTTGACCAGGGCCTGCAGCGGCCGGCCTTCGGGGTCGTCGGCCACCCGCTGGGCCAGGCGCGCGATCTGGTCGGGGTCGGCGATGTCGATGCGGACCGGCTCGACCCCTTCGGCGGCGACCGTCTCGGCCGCCGCATCGGTCCGGACGCCGGCGAGAACATAAAAGCCGGCCTGGGCGAGGTGTCGCGCGGTTGCTCGTCCGATTCCCGTGGAGGCGCCGGTGACCACGACGAGACCGGGAGCTGCCGTCATCCGGTCATCCTCGCATCACCCGCTGTCATGAAGCGGCGGAATCAGTGGGCTGGAGGCGGGCCGACCACTTCTCCTCGACCCGGCCGAACCTCCAGAAGCCGAGGGACACCAGCCAGGCGAGGACGAAGAAGGCGACGATGCCGTAACCGACGTAGGTCAGATCGACAGCCGCGATCGCCGCCAGCGGCCCGGACTCGATCCCCGCCTTACCGACCAGGATCGAGATCAGCTCGATGCCGCCGATGCCCAGGGCGACCGCCACCGACAGTGAGGTCACCGTGATGTTGTAGTAGACCTTGCGCACCGGCTTGGCGAAGGCCCAGCCGTACGCGACGTTCATGAACACCCCGTCCAGGGTGTCCAGCAGGCTCATCCCGGCGGCGAACAGGATCGGCAGCGTCAGGATGGCGTACCACGGCAGGCTGAACGCCGCCGCGCCGCCGGCGAGCACCAGCAGCCCGATCTCGGTCGCGGTGTCGAAGCCGAGACCGAAGAGCACCCCCACCGGGTACATGTGCCACGGCCGGCGCACCGCCTTGGTCACCCCGGACAGGATCCGGTTCAGGAACCCGCGGTTGTTGAGCTGCCGCTCCAGCGCCGCCTCGTCGTACTCCCCGCGCCGCATCCGCCGGAAAACCGCGATGATGCCGATCAGCACCACCAGGTTGAGGATGCCGATGACCATCAGGAAGATGCCTGACACAGCCACCCCGAACACGCCGGTGACCCGCTGCAGGATCGAGCCCTCGTCGGCGACCTGCCCGGCCAGGGCGCGTACGCCGAGGGCGATCAGGGCGACCAGCACGAAGACGATCGTGGAGTGGCCGAGGGAGAACCAGAAGCCGACCGACATCGGTCGGTGCCGCTCGGCCATCAGCTTGCGGGTGGTGTTGTCGATCGCGGCGATGTGGTCGGCGTCGAACGCATGCCGCATCCCGAGCGTGTACGCGACCAGGCCGACGGCGACCCCCAGGACACCGGAGTCGCCGATGGCGTACTGCCGCGGCGCCACGATCCCGACCAGGGTGCCCCAGCCCAGGACGTGCAGCAGCGCGATGAAGGCGAACATCCCGACCAGGGAACGCTTCTCGCCGGAAGTGAGCCGGCGGTGGGTCGGCCCGGAGCCGGTGCTCGGAGTCCGGACGGCTGCGCCTGAGGACACGGCCTCCCCCTCCTGGTCAACGGCAAGGGGCGACCCCTTGGACCCCGCCGCGCACAGAGTCCACGAGAGCGCGCACCTAGATGCGACACTATCGCATCTAGATGGCGGGCCCCTTCAACTCCCTCCGCTCAGGGGTCACAATGACGAGATGGCCGCGACCACCGAGAGTGCTCCGGCGCCGCCGCGGGTCCAGGCCGCGCTGACGGTGCTGCGGACGCGGGGCGAGCGGGTGACGCGGGTGCGCTCGGCGGTGATCGAGGTGCTGAATGGAACCACCGGGCACCTGGCCGCCGACGAGATCGCCAGCCGGGCGGAGGACCTGGCCCCCGGCGTACACCGGGCGAGCGTCTACCGTGCCCTGGCCACCCTGGGCGAGCTCGGGCTGGTCACCCACACCCATCTCGGCGGCGCCGCGGCGGTCTACCACCTGAACGTCGACCTGCCGGAGGCGCCGGCGGAGGCCGCGGGTCACGCCCATCTGCAGTGCACCAACTGTTCCCGGGTGATCGACATCCCGGTCGACCTGGTGCGGCCGCTGGCGGACGCTGTCGAGCAGGATCTGGGCTTCGCGCTGGAGCCGCGGCACACCGCCCTGCTCGGGGTCTGCGCCGACTGCCGCTGAGCCGGTCAGGACATACGCGTCGGCGTCGTCTGTCGCTCGGCGGGCGCGGTCAGCGCCTCGAGGCTGCTGGCGCCGGGCAGCTGGACGGTGAACTCGGCGCCGCCCTGGGCGGAGGCGCCCGCCTTGACCCAGCCGCCGTGCTGGCTGATGGTCTGAGCCACGATCGAGAGCCCCAGTCCGGTGCCCGGGGTGTTACGGGACGTGTCGGCCCGATAGAAGCGGTCGAAGACGAAGGGCAGGTCGGCCTCGGCGATGCCGGCCCCCTCGTCGGCGACCCGCAACCGGTCGCCCTCGAGCTGCACTCGGACCGTCCCGCCCGGCGGGCTCCACTTCACGGCGTTGTCCAGCAGGTTGGTGATCGCGCGCTCCAGCATGTCGGAGTCGCCCACCACGTAGAACGGGTTGAGCTCGACGTCGAAGTTCAGCCCGAACGCGCGCCGCCGGACCCGGTTGACCGCCGCGTTCACCACGTCGCGGAAGTCCAGCGGCTCGGGCGTGGCGAACGTCTCGTCCCGGGCCAGGGCCACCAGGTCCCCGATCAGTGACGTGAACTCCACCAGCTGCGCGTTCACGTCGTTCATGATCGCGACCCGGTCCGCCTCGGACAGCATCCCGCTGCGGGCGTCGGCGGCCAGCAGCTCGATGTTGGTCCGCAGGCTGGTCAGCGGCGTCCGTAGCTCGTGCCCGGCATCGGCGATCAGCTGGGCCTGCCGCTCCCGCGAGGAGTTGAGGGAGCGAAGCATCTGGTTGAAGGACTCGGCCAGCCGGGCCAGGTCACCGGTCGCGTTGATCTCGATCGGCGCCAGCTCGGTGGTCGCGGTGATCTGCTCCACCGCGGCCGAGAGCTGTCGCACCGGGCGCAGGCTCGACCGGGCGACGGTGATGCCGACAATGGCCGCGACCACGACGCCCGACACCCCGAAGATGATCAGCACCGCCCAGAGCGAGCTGAGGATGTCGTTGGTCGAGTCCAGCGGCCGGGCGATCACCAGCGCGTAGTTGCCCGCGACCTCGCTCAACGGCACGGCGACGATCCGGTACTCCACTCCGGCCTCCGACAGCCCGGACCGGGCCGAGAACCCCCGGCCCAGCCGCGCGACGGCCAGCTCGTTCGGGCCCAGCACCAGCCGGTCGCTCTCGTCCGGCACGAAGAACGTGCTGCCGTCGGCGCGGACCGCGGCCACCTCGAGCTCGTCGGACCGCACCGAGCGCCCGGTCAGGTTGCCGATCGTCTTCAGGTCCTCGACCACCGGACCACGGGCCAGCGCCGCCGCGGTGGTCACCAGCTCGTTGTCCAGCGCCCGGTAGAGCGAAACCCGCAGCGTGACGTATCCGGCGACACTTGTCGCCGCCACCGCCAGAGCAACGGCGACGGTGGTCAGGTACGCCACCCGGCGCTGCAGCGGCATCCGCCGCAGCCAGGAGCTCAGCCCCCGCCGCACTCTAGTGCCCCGAATCCGGGGTTTCTTGCTGGACGCCGCCCGGGGGAGCAAAGTCGATCATGGCGGCGTCTCGCGCAGCACGTAGCCCACCCCGCGTACGGTGTGGATCAGCCGCGACTCGTGCTCGGCCTCGGTCTTGCGGCGGAGGTAGCCGATGTAGACCTCGAGCGAGTTCGCGGTGGTCGGGAAGTCGAAGCCCCACACCTCGTTCAGCAGCCAGGACCGCTCCAGCACCCGCCGCGGATGGGCCATGAACGCCTCCAGCAGGGCGAACTCGGTCCGGGTCAGGTTGATCACCCGGGTGCCGCGGACCACCTCCCGGGTCGTCGGGTTGAGCACCAGGTCGGAGAAGGTCAGGCTGTGCGCCGACGGGTCGGCGGAGTCGGCGACCGTCCCCGCCCGCCGGACCAGGGCGCGGAGCCGGGCCAGCAGCTCGTCCAGCGCGAACGGCTTGGCCATGTAGTCGTCGCCGCCCGCGTCCAGCCCGTCCACCCGGTCGCCCACCGCGTCCCGCGCGGTCAGCACCAGGATGGGTACGTCGTTGCCGGCCGCCCGCAGCATCCGGGTCGTCTCCAGACCGTCCAGCCGAGGCATCATCACGTCCATGATCACCGCGTCCGGCCGCACCGCCGCCAGTCGGGCAAGGGCCTGGACGCCGTCCTGGGCCGTGCTCACCTCGTAGGAGTTGTACTCCAGTGAGCGCTTGAGCGAGTCGCGGACGGCTTGATCATCGTCGACGACCAGGATGTGCATGGCGCCACTCTAGGTCGAGCCCGGCCACTAGGCGGGTTGCGGCGAGCGGAGCCGGTTCAGCACCTCGGGTCTCGGCGCTGGCGGCTGGTGTCCGCGTACGCGCGCCTGGGCAACCTCCGCCACCAGAGCCGGAGCGAAGAGGGCCTGCGGCTCGATCATCAGGTGGTAGACCCGGGCGAAGGTCCGAAACGCCCGCTCGTTGCCCGCGACGGCCAGCCGGGCCAGCTCGGCGCTCCAGGCGGTGGCCAGCCGTTGAGCCAGGCTCTGCTGGCCCTCGCTGGTCGGCTGCCGTAAATCCTCACTTGTCGCCACCGACCACGGGAAGTCCGCCACCCGGTCGAGCCGCCGCTGCAGGTCCGGCCGCCCCCAGTGGTCGCGCAGCCGCACCGCCTGCTGGGCGGCCACGCTCATACCCTGCCCGTAGACCGGGTTGAAGGCGCACGCGGCGTCGCCGACCACCAGCAGGCCTGCCGGCCAGGACCGAACCAGGCCGTAGCGGTGCCGACGGTTCGACGTCTGCCGGTAGACCGCGATGTCGCTGATCGGCTCCAGCCGGGCGGCCAGGTCAGCGATCGACGGGTCAGCCAGGTTCGCGAGGTATCTCGCGAACTCCGCTGGGTCCCGGCTCGGTCGGTGCTGCCCGTACCCGCCGCCGATGATCAACCAGTCCTCGTTCTCGACCGGCAGCGCGATACCACCGCGACCGTTCGCCGGCGTCGCGCCGACCACTATCCCGGTCGTTAGTGGCGCCGGCCCGGCGGCCCGATAGAGGCGGCAGGCGTAGCCGAGGTGGGCGTCGACCACCTCCGGCTCGGGCACCTGTACGCCGAGGTCGGCCAGCCAGTGCGGCATCCGCGAGCCGCGTCCGGAGGCGTCGATCACCACGTCGGCGTCGATCGGGTCCGCGTCTTCGGCAACCACCTGCCAGCCGGCGCCGGACCGGCGCAGCGCCGTGGCGTGTAGGTCTTCGACGATCCGCACGCCGGGCAGGGCCTCGACTCGGGTCCGGACGACGTGCTCCAGCAACGGCCGGGTGACCGAGACCATCTCGAAGGAGGGCAGCCAGGTGGGCGCCCAGCCGTACTCGCCGAGCCACGGCATGGCGCCGCCGTCGAACACCGAGGCGCCGTGCGCGATCAGGTCGTCGCGCAGTCCGGGCAGCAGGGCCGAGGCGCTGAGCATGCCGCGGTGCAGCAGGATGTGCGCCTGTCGGCCCTGCGGGACGCCCTTACGCGGCTTCGGCGTCAGGGGCAACCGGTCTCGTTCGAGGATCACCGTCTCGGCGGCAACTGAGGCGGTCGCGGCAGCGGCGAACAAGCCCGCCAGGCTGGCCCCGATCACCACGACCCTCATGGGTCGAGGCTAGCTACCTCCGACAGTCAGCTCTCAGGGTGCGTGGAAGTGCTGGTAGTCGGCTTCTTTCCAGACGCCGCCCCACTTCCAGCCGATCCGCCCGAAGGCGCGCACGACGACATCGTCCGCCACGATCACGCCCTTACCGACGTCGGCGTCGCGCGATCGTTGGACATCGACGAACCGGCGGCCGGCGGCGGGCAGGACGCCGGCGGCGGTGA
>DASQUF010000460.1:0-7987 GCA_035641435.1 Propionibacteriaceae bacterium
GGCGGCGTACACACCGGCGAGGTGATCGGCGCTCGCAAGACCGGAGCCCACTGCCCGCGCTGCGGCAGCGAGATGCAACGGGCGACAGTCGGCGGGCGGACGACCTGGTGGTGTCCTCAAGAGCAGAGATGACCCGCAAGCTGCGGTCGCGGGTTAACATCCTCCAAGGATTGGACGTTGGCGTGCATGTTCCGACTCGGATGCGTCGGCGCCACCACCGCGCCCGCGATGATCGCACTGCCAGGGCTCGGGCACGCAGACACGCCGAGCCCACGCCGTCGGCGCCGCCGCCCTCTCCGGCCTCCTCCAAACCTTCGACGACGCCCACGCCTACGGCCCCGCCGTCAGCCTCGACGTCGGGCCCCGACGCCGACATCCGGTCAGCACCAGTTGCAGGCCGCGGAGGCTCCGGGGAGCCTGACTTGACGGTGCGGTCGACCTACGGGTCCGGCGGCACCGCGTTCTCTCCGACATAGGCGCGTACGCCTTCCGCGGCACCGCCCCCGGGCGTATGACGGCCGGATCAAGGTGTTCATCCAAGCCGGCGACGGGTGGCGAGAGCTGGCCAGCGGCCCAATAACCCGCGGCGCGTTCGCGATCGACGTGCCGGTGCTGGGGCGGCGCACGTTCAGTTTCGTCGCGACGACGGGCGACCCGCCGAACAAGGTCGGCGCGGTGACCAGCAACTCGGTCTCCGTTCGGGTCGGCGACTCCCGGGTGGTCCTCGACCGACCGGTGACCCAGCGCGCCCGGTTGGTCAACCAGCCCGTGTTCGTTGCGGGAGCCCGAGCCTGCGAGGCGGATGGGTGCGACGCGGGCCCGCGCTATGACCACCGACTCAGCGAGGAGGGGTTTAGGCGAGCTCGAAGGCGACAACACCCTTCGTCGGGTCGGCATTGGCCAGCCGCACCGCGACCTGCTCACCCAGCGGCAGGTGCGACCCGTTGACCTTGGCCGAGATCGCAGGCTCCGGCACCACCACCGTGCCGCGGTCCCGCTCGCGGTCGACCTCGACCACCGTCCCGGGGAACACCTCGCCGACGCGGTGCTGCAGGAGGAACGCCTCGACCAGGTCGATCACCGCCCGCTCGTACCGCTTGGCCCGGCGCTCCGCCGCCGCCATCTCCTCCGGCAGCCCGTCCAGCCGCTGGCGGACCCACTCCGGCACCGGCCGATCCTCACACAGCGCGACGCAGACCTCTCCGGCATAGCGGTCCACCAGCCGGCGCAGCGGCGCGGTGACGTGGGAGTAGTCGTTGGCCAGCGCGGCGTGCTCCGCCTCCTCCGGCAGTCCCCCACTGAACGCCTTGTACCCCGCGCCCCGGAACAGCGCCGTGCACGCGTTCAGCATCGCCGCCTCCCGGGGCTGCTCGGGGTCGAGGCTGCGGACGAAGTCGGGGTAGTCCAGCTCGGCCGGCCAGCGGATGCTCAGGGCCCGCGCGGTCTGCCGCAGCCGACGCAGTGCCCCCGGGTCGGCTGGCGGCATGGTGCGCAGGACACCGATCTGGCCGTAGAGCATCAGGTGCGCCGCGGCCATACCGGTGAGCAGCGAGATCTGCGCGTTCCAACCCTCCACCGGCAGCGGCGCCCGGAACACCAGCCGCCACCCGGAGTCGTCGGCCACCACCTCCTGCTCGGGGGTCTGCAGGCTGACGCCGCCGCGCTCGACCTCGCGCCGTTCCCGCCAGCGACCGACCAACGACAGCAGCGCCAGAGTCTCCCGGGGCGTACCGCTGTCGATCTCGGCCTGGGCCTCGACATAGCTGAGCTGAGCCCGACTACGGACCAGCGCCCGGTTGACCTCGGCCCCGGTCATTCGGGCCCGCTCGTTGACCCGAATGGTCCACAGCAAGGCCGGCCGCACCTGGTCCGGCAGCAGGCTGGCCGCCCCCTCGCTGAGCGCCGGCGGGTGCAACGGAGTCCGGCGGTTCGGCGCGTACAGGGTCATCCCGCGTCGATGGGCCTCCAGGTCGACCGGGTCACCGGCGGTGACGAACGCCGCCACGTCGGCGATGGCGTACGAGATGACGAAACCGGACCCGTCGCGAGCGATGTGCACGGCCTGGTCGAGGTCCCGTGACCCTTCCGGGTCGATGGTCACGAAGTCGAGATCGGTCCGGTCCAGGTCTGGCAGCCGGGGCGACGCGGCCGCCTGCTCCGCCGCCGCCACGACGTCCGCCGGAAACTCCTCCGGCACCTCCAGCTCGGTCCGGATGGCCGCCAGCCCGGCGGCCAGCTCGGCCGGAAGCTCCGCGGGCAGACCGACTTCGCGTGCGGGCACCTGTGCTCAGAGCCCCGAGTTGGCGGTCCGGACCAGGATCCGGCTGCACTCCTCGCAACGCAGCACCTCGTCGGCGGCCGCGGCGGCGAAGCCTCGGAGGTCGGCAGCGTTCACCTCGAGCTGGCAGCCGGTGCACCGCCGGGCCCGCAGCTCGGCGGCGCCGACCCCGCCGTGGCTGACCGCGATCCGCTCGTAGAGCGTGATCAGCGGCGGCTCGATGGTCGGCGCGATCGACGCCCGTTCGGTACGCCGCCGGCCGACCTCGAGATCCAGCGCGGCGAGCTGCTCGTCCCGCCGCGCGGTGACCTCGGCGATCAGCGCGGCCAGCTCGTCGACCCGCACGCGCAGCCGGTCGCGTTCGGCGACGGCCTGCTCCAGCTGCTCCATCACCTCGAGCTCGGCGTCCTCGAGGTCGCCGATCCGCTTCTTCAGATGGTCCACCTCGGCCACCATCGACGACAGCGCCTTGGCGTCCGGCACCGAGCCGTCCGCAATGCGCCGCTGGTTGCGGGCGAGCCGCTCACGAACCGGCTCGAGGTCGAACTCGGCCTTGGTCTGCTCCAGCTCCAGGTCGCTGACCGCGGTATCCGCAGCCACCAGGTCGGAGCCGGCGGAGGCCTGGTCGGACTTCAGCCGGGCCAGCTCGGCGTGCTCCGGCAGGTTCCGCCGCCGATGGTCGAGCTGGGCCAGCGCGCTGTCGGTCGCCTGCAGGTCCAGCAACCGCTGCTGCGAGCCAGGATCGGCCTTGATCGTTCTCATCTCCTCCGAACGCGTGCGCCGGTCCGAGCCGCGGCGCCTGCCCCACACTACTGATGGAGAAATTGCCATGACGGGTGGGAATGAAACCCGGCGGGAACGGGTTTTCGCTCGATAGACACCTGACTCGCGGCCGTCGGCCGCCCGGCCCGTGATCTTGATCTTGGCCACAGTGTTGTGAGCCCCATGCACCACCTGAGAAGGACTCACATGACGTCCGTGGCCGATCCAGCCCTGGAGACCGCCCGCCCGCACCAACCCTCACTGGCCGACCGCTTCGTCGGACGCCGCTACGTCCAGCTCGTCGTCGTGCTGGGCGCCTTGATGGCGATCGGGCCGTTGACCATCGACACCTATCTCCCCGCGCTGCCCCAGCTCAGTGCGGAGATGGGCGCTAGCGACGCTCAGGCCCAACTCACGATCACCGGCCTGCTGCTTGGCCTCGGCCTCGGCCAGCTGATCATTGGGCCGCTGTCGGACACCGTCGGGCGCCGCCGCCCGCTGCTGATCGGCCTGGCCGCACACGGAGTGATGTCGCTGCTCTGCGCCGTGGCGCCCTCGATCGGCCTGCTCAGCGCAACGCGCACGCTGCAGGGCGTGGCCGGCGCGGCCGTCTCGGTAGTCGTCATGGCGATCGTCCGGGACTTGTTCACCGGCGTCCGGGCCGCCCAACTACTGTCCCGGCTGATGCTGGTGCTCGGCGTCGCGCCGATCCTCGCTCCCTCGCTGGGCAGCGCGCTGCTCACTGTCACCTCCTGGCGCGGCATCTTCGTACTGCTGGCCGTGGCCGCCGTCGGGCTGTGGTTGCTGGCCTGGCGCGCACTGCCGGAGACCCTGCCGGCCTACCGTCGGCGGCCCGCGACGGTACGCGGCTCGCTCCAGTCCTACGGTCGGCTGTTCGCGGACCGCACCTTCCTGGTGATGGTCGCCGTGGCCGGTCTGACCTTCGCCACTCTCTTCGCCTATATCGCCGGCGGGCCGTTCATCCTGCAGGGGCGCTTCGGCCTATCGCCGCAGCAGTTCGGCGTCGCGTTCAGCGCGAACGCGGCCGGGATGATTCTGATGACCCAGCTCAACCCCGTCCTGGTCGCCCGGTTCGGGCCCGTCCGGGTGATGTCGGTCGCGGTGTTGATCGCCGCGTCCGGGGCGACCGCCCTGCTGGTGACCAACCTGACCGGTTTCGGCGGGCTGGCCGGATTCCTGGTGCCGATGGCCGTCATCCTGTCCGCCGCCGGGCTGACCGTCCCGAACGCCCCGGCAATCGCGCTGAGCCGGCACGGCGAGGTGGCCGGTACGGCGGCCGCCCTGCTCGGCGCCGCCCAGTTCCTCATCGCCGGATCCGTCGCTCCGCTGGTCGGTGCGCTGGACGACGGAAGCGGGGTCCCCATGGCAGCGCTCATGGTCGCCACAACGGGGCTGGTTGCCACGTTGTTCTGGACCGCCCGCCGTCGGCTGATCAACTCCTCAGAGGCGGTTGATCAGGACCAGAGCCTCGCTCACGCCTAGCGTCGTGTCGTCGAGGGTTCTTGGCGTTTGGCGTCGCGGTGCGGCACTAGGTCCCGGACCGCGGCTTCGGCGGTGCTGACCGGCGGACCGCTGCGTACGCGGTCCCGTCGGGGCACGTGAGGGCGACGCCCGGCGGGTTCAGGCCGGCGTCGACCACGACGTTCACCCCCCGGCCCCAGGCCCGTTGGGGGCTGGCCAGGCAGAGTGCCTCCTCGCCAGCGTTCACCACGAAGGCTATGGCAGCACCTGCTGTTTGGGTCCGAAGGTACGCCCACTCCAGAGCCGGACGAGCCGCGTCAGATACGGCCGAATCAACCGGCCAGCTCGTGCACCGGCGCGTTCCACAGCTCCAGGGTCTGTCCGTCCCGCTCCTCCGACAGCACGCAGATGGTGCCGGTGTGCAGCTCGAACTGCGCTCCGGCCCGCAGGTCGAGCCCCAGCCAGACCACGGTCAGGGCCCGCAGCGCGTGTCCGTGCCCGAACAGGATGGCCTGCTCCACGTCGGCGGCATGGATCTTTGCGATCAGCCGCTCCATCCGCGCCCGCATCTCCTCCGGCGACTCGCCGCCGGGGGTGGGGCCGGTCCAGATCAGCCAGCCCGGGTCGAAGCGCTCCCGGATCTCGTGCGTCGTGATCCCCTCGTAGTCCCCGTACGCCCACTCGGCCAGGTCGGGCTCGACCTCCGGAGCGTGCGGCCCGGTGAAGCCCGCCAGCTCGGCGGTCCGCCGGGCCCGCTGCCGCGGACTGGTCAGGATCAGCTGGAACGCCGCCGGGTCCAGATAGCCGCGGAGCAGCCTGGCCTTCTCTTCCCCAGACTCGGTAAGCGGCAGGTCGGTCACCGAGGTGTGCTGCCCGCTGAGGCTCCACTCAGTCTCACCGTGCCGGACGAGGTACACCTGGGTCACCCCCGCAGGCTAGCGGCCCATGTGCCCCTGGGCCTGTCGAACGGCCTTGGACAGGCTCAGGACATAATCCCTCACGCGCGGCCGGGCGCGAGGGAGCAGGACCAATAAACTTCCTGCGTGAGTGACCGTCGCCCCGCGCTGCCGAACCGGCAGGTGCCGTTCTCCGAAGCCTTCAAGGCGTTCATCGCTCAGGGCTGGGCGCCATACCCCACGGCGCTGCCGAAGCGGCTGCCCGCGGTGGAGCCGGCCCGCGCCCGGCGGGCGGCGATCAGCGCACAGTTCCCCGGCGAGCGGCTGGTGATCGGGGCCGGCGGGTTGAAGACGCGCAGCAACGACACCGACTTCCGTTTCCGGCCGCACTCGGCGTTCGCGCACCTGACCGGGTTGGGCACTGACCGGGAGCCGGACGCCATCCTGGTCCTCGAGCCCACCGACAGTGGGCACGACGCGACCCTGTACTTCCAGCCGCGCGCCCCGCGGGACTCCGAGGAGTTCTACGCCGACGCCCGCTTCGGCGAGCTGTGGGTCGGCGTGCGGCCCTCGCTGGAGGAGATGGCCGCGCTATGCGGCATCGCCTGTGCCGACATTGGCGACCTGCCCGACCACCTGCGCAAGGACGCCGAAACCACCAGGTTGCGGGTGCTGCCGGTCGACCTCGAGCCGGAGGTGGCCGAGGTGGTCGCCGAGGTCCTCCCGACCGAGGCACGCCGCGAGGAGGACCAGCTCTCCCCCGACGCCGAGCTGGCCCAAGCGCTCAGCGAGCTGCGGCTGACCAAGGACGCCTTCGAGATAGAGCAGCTCCGGGAGGCCTGCCGGCAGACGGTCGAGGCGTTCGCGGCCGTGGTGTCGGAGCTGCCGGAGGCGGTTCGCCGCGGCCGGGGCGAGCGCTGGGTCGAGGGAATCTTCGGCCTGCACGCCCGGCACGTGGGCAACGCGGTCGGCTACGACACCATCGCGGCGTCGGGCGAACACGCCTGCACCCTGCACTGGATCCGCAACGACGGCGACATCCGCGACGGTGACCTGCTGCTGCTCGACGCCGGAATCGAGCTGGACACGCTCTACACCGCCGACGTGACCCGAACGCTGCCGGTCAGCGGTCGGTTCAGCGACGACCAGCGGATGGTCTATGACGCGGTTTACGCGGCCCAGCAGGCCGGAATCGAGGCGGCGCGGCCCGGGGCCAAGTTCTCCGACGTGCACGATGCGGCGGTCCGGGTCATCGCCCAGCATCTCCAGGACTGGGGCCTGCTGCCGGTCAGCGCCGAGGAGTCCCTGGCCCCCGACGGCGGGCAGCACCGGCGCTGGATGGTGCACGGCACCTCCCACCACCTCGGGCTGGACGTGCACGACTGCGCCCAGGCTCGGCGGGAGACCTACCGCGAGGGCACCCTGCGGCCCGGCATGGTGCTGACCGTCGAGCCGGGCCTGTACTTCAAGGCCGACGACGAGCTGGTGCCGGAGCGGCTGCGCGGCATCGGGGTCCGGATCGAGGACGACATCGCGATCACCGAGACCGGCTGCGTCAACCTGTCGGCCGGCCTGCCGCGGACCAGCATCGAGGTCGAGCGCTGGATGGCCGACGTGTGGGCCGGATCGGGGCGGGGAGGGCCACGATGACGGCCAGTCCGCAGCGCCGGTACCTGCCCGCGATGCCGCCCGTCCGCCGGCGCCGGACCCCCTCACGCCGCTCCCCAGCCCGCCGCCGAGCTCGGTGATCGCCTGGGCCTGGTACGTCGACGGGGTCCGCCGGCCGGCTGAGAACCTGACCACCGCGGCTCGGCTCGCGTGTGACGGCGAGGGCTTCGTCTCGCTCGTTAAAGGATCCTAAGAACTCTGACCGGCTCGCGCTGTCCTCCCAGTTCGACCTGCACCCGCTGGCCGTGTAGGACGCGGTGCAGGGCACTCTCGCTCGAAGGCTGGAGACGTTCGACAACGACCTGTTCATGGTCATCTCCACGGTGGCCTACGTCGACCACCAGGAACTCACCGGAACCTCCGAGGTGGTCGCTACCGGCCAGCTGATGATCTTCCTCGGCGACCACTTCATGATCACCGTGCGGCGCGGCGAGCACGCCCAGCTGAGCGGGCTGCGGCGCACCCTGGAGGCGGACGCCGAACGGCTCGCCCGTGGTCCGTCGGAGGTGCACGTGATCTGCGACAGGATCATCGGCGACTATCCCGACGTGGTGGCCGAGTCCGAGAAGGACCTGGACGAGGTGGAGACCAGCGTGTTCTCCCGGCAGGGGGTGGCCATCGTCGCCGTGCCGACGATGATCGCCGGAATCTACGGCATGAGCTTCACCAACATGCCCGATCTCGGCACCAGGTACGGCTACTACGTCGTCCCGGGGTGATCGCCGCAGTGATGATCGGCCTCTACATCGGGTTCAAGCGCAACAAGTGGCTCTAGGGACGTGACCAGCGAAGACGTGCCAAAGGCGTGCCACGTGAACCGATGTCCAGGCGACACGCCCCACGGCGGTGATGGGTCCGCTCGCCCGCCCCAGAGCGAGCGGACCCACCCGACCTGTGGCGG
>DASQUF010000461.1:0-8914 GCA_035641435.1 Propionibacteriaceae bacterium
CCCACGGCTCCCACCGCACCCGCAACCCGGGCGCGGGTGATCTTCGTCGGCACCGGTCCCGGCGATCCTGATCTGCTGACGCTGGGCGCCATCGCGGCCCTCGCCGACGCGAGCGCGGTGATCGTGGACGACGACCGTCAGCGCGAGATCCTCAACCATCCGGCGATCACCCTGGCCGAGGGCGCGGAGGTGAGCACCATCGGCCTGACCGAGGCGCGGCGGCCGCTCACCCCTTCCGCCCGGGCCAAGATCGTGCTCAGGTACGCGACGGCCGGAGCCCGCGTCGTCCGGCTGGTCACTGGTGACCCGTTCCTGGATCACGCCATCGCCGACGAGGCCGCGGCCTGCGTACGCGGCGGCATCGACTTCGAGGTCGTCCCGGGCGTGTCCAGCCTGACCGCGGTGCCGGAGTACGCCGGGATCGACCTGATCCACGCGGGCGGTGTGCAGTTCGCGTCGGTCACCGACGGCAAGTTCGGCCGGGCCAACACCGTCGACTGGGGCACCGCCTCCACGGTCGTGGTCAGCACCCGGGTCTCCATGATCACCGGGCTGGTCGAGGCGGCCCTCACGGCCGGCCGGGGCAAGGACGACCCGGTGATCGTCACCCTGCACGGCGGTAGCACTGAGCAGATCACCCTGCCGACCACGCTCGACGGCCTGGTCACCGCGGTGAGGTCCGTGCGCGCACCCGCCGCGGACCCGGTGCACGTGATCATGGGGGCGGCCGCGGAGCAGCGGCACGAGCTGAGCTGGTACGAGACCAAACCACTGTTCGGCTGGCGGGTGCTGGTGCCGCGGACGAAGGACCAGGCGGGCCCGATGGTGGCCCGGCTGCGGACCTACGGCGCGCACAGCGAGGAGGTGCCGACGATCTCGGTCGAGCCGCCGCGCAGCCCGCTGCAGATGGACAAGGCGGTCCGCGGCCTGGTCGAGGGCCGGTACGAGTGGGTGGCGTTCACCTCCGTCAACGCGATCAAGGCGGTGCGGGAGAAGTTCGAGGAGTACGGGCTGGACGCGCGTGCCTTCTCCGGGCTCAAGGTCGCCGTGGTCGGCGAGGTGACCGCACAGGCGCTGCAGGCGTGGGGCATCGAGCCCGACCTGGTGCCGACCGGCGAGCAGTCGGCCGCCGGGCTGGCCGCGGAGATCCCGCCCTACGACGACGTGCTGGACCCGATCAACCGGGTCTTCCTGCCCCGGGCCGACATCGCCACCGAGACCTTGGCGGAGGGCCTGCAGGCGCTGGGCTGGGAGGTGGAGGACGTCACCGCGTACCGGACCGTACGAGCCACGCCGCCACCGGCCCCAGTACGGGAGGCGATCAAGACCGGCAAGTTCGACGCGGTCGTGTTCACCTCCTCCTCGACGGTGCGCAACCTGGTCGGGATCGCCGGCAAGCCGCACCCGCAGACGATCATCGCGGTGATCGGCCCGGCGACGGCGCGGACCTGCGAGGAGCACGGGCTGCGGGTCGACGTGGTGGCGGCCAAGCCATCGGTGGTCGAGCTTGCCGATGCGCTGGCCAGCTTTGCGGCCGCCCGGCGGGACGCGTTCCTGGCCGAGGGCGAGCCGGTGCTGCGGCCGTCGCAGAAGAAGCCCAACAGTCGCCGCAGGGACTAGGTGTGCTACCGGACCCGTGTACGCGGCGACGAAGAGCGTGGAGAGCGCAGGCGCTCGCGTCCTGTTGGTTCCGTCGAACCAAGTCCTCCTTCGTCGGACGGTTCGTCGAGAAAACTCCACCAATGGCGACTTTCCGCCTCCGTATCGCCGCTGTTGGGTGAACACTCCACATTGGTGGACTTTTCGCCGGCCGAAGGAGGACCAAGCCAGCCATGACCGTGCCGATCGTCCGGCCGCGCCGGCTGCGTAGTACGCCGGTCATGCGGGCGATGCTCGCCGAGACCACGCTGGAGCCGCGTCAGCTCGTGCTGCCGTTGTTCGTGGCCGAGGGGATCCGCGAGCCGCGGCCGATCAGCTCGATGCCCGGGGTGGTGCAGCACACGCTGGACACCCTGGGCAAGGCGGCGGTCCAGGCGGCCGACGCCGGTCTGGCCGGAGTGATGCTGTTCGGCATCCCGGAGACCAGGGACGCGGCCGGCAGCCAGGCTCTGAACCCCGACGGAATCCTCAACCGCGCCATCGCCGCCGTCCGCTCGGAGGTCGGAAACGACTGCCTGGTGATGTCCGACGTCTGTCTGGACGAGTTCACCGACCACGGCCACTGCGGCGTGCTGACCCCGTCCGGCCTGGTGGACAACGACGCCACCGTGCAGATCTACGCCGAGATGGCCGTGATGCACGCGGCGGCCGGGGCGCACCTGGTCGGGCCGAGCGGGATGATGGACGGGCAGGTCGGCGCCATCCGCCGGGCCCTCGACGGCGCGGGCGCCCAGGACGTGGCCATCCTGGCGTACGCCGCGAAGTACGCCTCGGCGTTCTACGGACCCTTCCGGGAGGCGGTCGCGTCGCCGCTCACGGGGGACCGGAAGACCTACCAGCAAGACCCGGCGAATGTCCGTGAGGCGCTGCGGGAGGTCGAGCTGGATGTCGCCCAGGGTGCGGACGTCGTCATGGTCAAGCCGGCGCTGGCCTACCTCGACGTCATCCGGGCGGTCCGCGAGGCGGTGAACGTGCCGGTCGCCGCGTACAACGTCTCCGGTGAGTACGCGATGGTCGAGGCCGCCGCCGCCCAGGGCTGGATCAGTCGCGAGCCCGCGATCAACGAGGCGCTGATCTCGATCCGCCGGGCCGGGGCGGACCTCATCCTGAGCTACTGGGCGCTAGACGTGGCCCTTCGACAGGCTTAGGGCGCATACGTGGCTCAGGGCACATCACGGAGCGTTGAGGCTTTTGCGCGAGCAAAGTCCGTCATCCCCGGTGGCGTCAACTCTCCGGTCCGCGCCTTCCTGGCCGTCGGCGGGACCCCCCGCTTCATCGCGCGGGCCGCCGGCCCCTACCTGTACGACCTGGACGGCAACGAGCTCGTCGACCTCGTCTCCTCCTGGGGGGCGTTGCTGCACGGGCACGCCCATCCGGAGATCATTGCGGCCGTCACTGCCGCGGCGGCTCGGGGCACCTCGTACGGCGCGCCGACCGAGGCCGAGGTCGACCTGGCGACGGCGATCATCGAGCGGACACCGGTGGACCAGGTACGGCTGGTCAACTCCGGGACCGAGGCGACCATGTCGGTGCTCCGGCTGGCCCGCGGCATCACCGGGCGAAACAAGATCATCAAGTTCGCCGGCTGCTACCACGGCCACGTCGACGCGCTGCTGGCCGCCGCCGGCTCGGGCGTGGCCACTTTGGCCAACCGTCCCGGCTCCAGAGTCGCCGGAGGGGCCATTCCGGGCACGCCGGGGGTCACCGAGGCGACCACCGCGGACACGATCGTGCTGTCCTACAACGACCGGGTCGCGGTGCGCGAGGTGTTCGCCGCCTATCCCGACGAGATCGCCTGTGTCATCACCGAAGCGGCCGCCGGAAACATGGGGGTGGTCCCGCCCGGCGTCGAGGACGGCGTCGGCTTCAACACCTTCCTGGCCGAGACTTGCCGGGCGCACGGCGCCCTGTTCATCTCCGACGAGGTGATGACCGGCTTCCGGGTCAGCCGCGCTGGCCAGTACGGCCTGGACGGAGTGCAGCCGGACCTGATGACCTTCGGCAAGGTGATGGGCGGCGGCTTCCCGGCCGCGGCGTTCGGCGGTCGGGCCGACCTGATGCAGCACCTGGCCCCGGTCGGCGGGGTCTACCAGGCCGGCACACTGTCCGGCAACCCGGTCGCCACCGCCGCCGGGCTGACGGCACTCGCCCTGGCCGACGAGGCGGCGTACGCGCACCTGGACTCGATCGCCGAGCGGTTGCGGGCCGAGGTCGCCGCGGCGCTGACGATGGCCGGTGTGGCGCACGTCATCCAGGCCAGCGGGAACCTGTTCAGCGTGTTCTTCGTGGGTGAGGACGTGACCGCCGTGCCGGACTACGCCGCCGCGGCCCGGCAGCGGACCGCCCGGTACTCCGCCTTCTTCCACGCCATGCTGGACGCGGGCGTCTACCTGCCGCCGAGCGCGTACGAGGGCTGGTTCTGCTCCACCGCCCACGACGACCGCGCGCTGGAGCGTATCGTGCAGGCGCTGCCTGTCGCGGCCAGGGCGGCCGCGCAGGCGTCGGAAGAGGAGTGACAGTCCGTGGTCAGAACCCTTGTGCACCTCGTTCGGCACGGCGAGGTCGACAACCCGGCCGGGCTGCTCTACGGACGGCTGCCCGACTACCACCTGTCGGAGCTGGGTCGGGAGATGGCGCAGCGGGTGGCCGAGGACCTGCGCGGCCGGGACATCGTGCATCTGCGCTGCTCGCCGCTCGAGCGAGCCCAGGAGACCATGGAGCCGATCGCCGAGGCGTTCGGGCAGCCGGTGACCACCGACGGCCGGGTGATCGAGGCGGCCAACTACCTGGAGGGGCTGAAGGTCTCCTTCCCGGGCTTGCTGCGCCGCCCCAAGCTCTGGTGGCACTTCCGTAACATCCTCGGCCCGAGCTGGGGTGAGGCGTACCGCGACATCGTGGTCCGGATGCGGCTGGCCATGAAGGATGCGCTGGCGGCCGCGGCCGGACACGAGGCCGTCATCGTCTCCCACCAGCTGCCGATCTGGATGGCTCGCTGCGACGCCGAGGGCCGGCGGCTGTTCCACGACCCGCGCAAGCGCGAGTGCACGCTGGCCAGCGTCACCTCGTTCACCTACGTCGACGGCCGGGTCACCTCGGTCGCGTACCGCGAGCCCGCGGGCGAGCTGCTGAAGCCGCACCAGGGCCGGAAGTTCGTCGCGGGAGCCTAGGCTCGACCGATGCGGGGACCTGTCTGGCCGGCCATGCGGAGAGCCGGCACACTGCTGGCGATCGTGCTGCTGGCCAGCGGCTGCGTGGCCGACGCCAACGACCCGACCGCCGCCGGTGGTCAGCAGGGTTACCCCGACGTTGGACGCAACCTGACCCTGATCCCGCCGGCGGAGCGTACCTCGGTGGCCGAGGTCACCGGGCCGGACCTGGACGGCACCGGCACCCTGTCCAGTAAGGCGTACTCCGGCAAGGTCGTGGTGATCAACGTCTGGGGCTCCTGGTGCGGACCGTGCCGCAAGGAGGCGCCGGACCTGCAGGCGGCCAGCGAGGAAACCGCGGAGGTCGCCCAGTTCCTCGGCGTGACCAGTAAGGACCGGCAGCCCGCCGCCGCGCGGCAGTTCGTCCGCGAGAACTCGGTCACCTACCCGAGCATCTACGACCCGAGCGGGCAGGCGTTACTGGCCTTTGCACCCGTGCTGCCGGCCAGCGCGATCCCCTCCACGATGGTGCTGGACCGCGAGGGCCGGCTGGCCGTCCGGGTGCTGGGGCCGATCTCCAAGATCACCCTGGTGCAGATGATTCACGACACCGCGAACGGCAAGTGATGCTCCCGCTGGACCTGGCCGACTGGGCCGCGGCCGCGGTCGGGGGGTCGATGGTGCTGGCCATCCCGGTCGCTCTGCTGGCCGGACTGGTGTCGTTCTTCTCACCCTGTGTGGTGCCGCTGCTGCCCGGCTACCTCTCCTACGCGACCGGGCTCGGCGCCGCGGAGGTGGTCGAGGGGTCCGGTCGGCGGGGCCGGATGCTGGCCGGCGCATCACTGTTCGTGCTCGGCTTTGCGGCGGTGTTCGTGGTCACCGGGGTGGTCGCCGGGTCGGCCGGGCGGGCGCTGAACGAGTACCGCGATGTGATCGCACCTGTGCTCGGGGTGGTGGTGATCGTTCTCGGGCTGATCTTCGCGGGGGTGTTGCCGCTGGGCCAGAGGGACCTGCGGCTGCACCGGATCCCCGCGGTCGGGGTGGCGGCGGCGCCGCTGATCGGCGTGGTCTTCGCCCTGGGCTGGACGCCGTGCCTGTCGCCGACCCTCGGGGTGGTGGTCAACCTGGGCTTCACCGAGGGCACGGCCCTGCGCGGCGGGCTGCTCGGGTTCGCGTACGCGCTGGGGCTCGGCCTCCCCTTTGTGATCGCCGGACTTGCCTTCACCCGAATGGCCAGGGCGGTCGACGTACTGCACCGGCACCAGCAGACGATCATGCGAGTCGGCGGCGTGCTGATGGTCGGCGTGGGGCTGCTGCTGCTCACCGGCACCTGGGACTGGGTGACGTCGTCGCTCCGGCAGTGGGCGGCGTCGTTCGAGACGGTGATCTAGTGACCTCGACGACGACACCAGCGGCTGCGCCCGCTCTGGGGTGGGGCGGCGGGCTGCGCTACCTGTGGACCCAGCTGACCGCGATGCGCACCGCGCTGGTGCTGCTCTTCGCGCTGGCCCTCGCGGCGGTGCCCGGGTCGCTGCTGCCCCAGCGCAGCGTGGCCCCCGTGCGGGTCGACGACTACCTGGTCTCACATCCCCGGCTCGGGCCCTTGTTCGACCGGATCGGCCTGTTCGAGGTCTACACCTCGCCTTGGTTCTCCGCGGTCTACCTGCTGCTGTTCGTGTCCCTGGTCGGCTGCATCATCCCCCGGATCGGGGTGTACGCCCGGGCGCTCCGGGCCCAGCCGCCGCGTACGCCGCGCAACCTGGCCCGGCTCCCCGCATATGCAACGGCCGGTTCGCCGGCGGGCGACGGGGTGCTGCCCCGGGCGGCGGACCTCCTGCGGCAGCGCCGTTACCGGGTGGTCGCCCGCGAGGACTCGGTGGCCGCGGAGCGCGGCTACCTGCGGGAGGCGGGCAACCTGGTCTTCCACGTCAGCCTGCTGTTCCTGCTGCTCGGGGTGGCGTTGGGCATCCTCTACGGGTTCCGCGGCACCAGCGTGGTGATCGTCGGGCAGGGCTTTGCCAACAACCTGACCCAGTACGACGACTTCACCTCCGGGGCGCGGTTCGCCGAGCGCGACCTGGTGCCGTTCGGGCTGACCGTTCAGCGGTTCGACGTGAAGTTCGAGACCGGCGCGGTGCAGACCGGCGCGGCGCGGCAGTTCCGCGCCGAGGTCGATGTGGTGGACCGGCCGGGTGCGGCCTCCCGGCGGGAGGTGCTGGAGGTGAACCGGCCGCTGGACATCGATGGCACGACCGTGCACCTGATCGGCCACGGGTATGCGCCGGTGGTCACCGTCAAGGACGGCGCGGGCAACGTCGCGTTCTCCGGCCCGGTGCCCTTCCTGCCGCAGGACGGCAACTTCACCTCGGCCGGGGCGATCAAGGTGCCCGACGCCCGACCGGAGCGGCTCGGCTTCGAGGCCTTCTTCCTGCCGACGGCCGTGGTCGACCAGGGCGGTCCGCGATCGGTGTTCCCCGACGCGTTCGACCCGGCGCTGTTCACCAACGTCTGGTACGGCCCGCCCAAGACCGAGACTGGGCAGCCGGAGAACGTGTACACCCTCGATATCACCGGCTTGACGCAGCTGACTGAACCGAGCGGCGACCGCGTCCGGCTGGCGCTGAAGGTCGGGCAGGGGACCACCCTGCCGGACGGCAAGGGCTCCATCCAGTTCGACGGGTGGACGCGCTGGGTCAAGCTGCAGGTCAGCGACACACCCGGGGTGGCCATCTCGCTGGTCGCGCTGGCCTTCGCCGTGACCGGCTTGTGCCTGTCGCTGTTCGTCCGGCCGCGCCGGGTCTGGGTGCGGGTCCGGCCCGGCGACAACGGACATAACCTTGTCGAGGTCGGCGGCCTGGACCGGGCGGATGCGCGTGTGGGTCTGAGTGATGACGTGGCGGAACTGGCCGCCGAGCTTGGCGAACGCAGGGAAAAGGTGGGTGCGGCGTGAATCTCGAGTACTACTCCAGCCTGGCTCTGGTCACCTCGGCGGTGGTCTACATGCTGGCGCTGTTCGCGCATGCAGCCGAGTGGGCCGCGGCACGGTCGCTTCGCGACGAAGAGCCTGGAGAGCGCACGCGCTCGCGATTGGTTGGTTCCGTCGAACCAAGCTCTCCTTCGTCGGGACGGTTCGACGGGACTCCGTCCGAGGAGCCTCACGGCTCCTCTGTCGAATTGCTCACGGAGATGCCCCCACCCCCGGACGAGAGCTCTTCCGGCCGTCAACGAGTCGAGCAGTTCGGCCGCATCGGCGTGGCCCTCACCGTGGTCGGCTTTCTGCTCAGCGTGGCCGGCCTGGTGCTCCGCGGGTTGGCGGCCGGACGGGCGCCGTGGGGCAACATGTTCGAGTTCACGATCAGCGCGATGGTGTTCGTGGTCGCCGCGTACCTGATCATGGTCTGGCGCTCCGGCGTCCGCTGGCTCGGCCTCCCGGTCACCCTGCTGGCGGCGATCGGCAACGGGTTGGCGGTGACCGTGTTCTACGTCGCCGTCGCGCCGCTCGTGCCGGCCCTGCACTCGGTCTGGTTCGTCATCCACATCGTCGCGGCGGCGATCTCCGGGGCCGCGTTCAACGTCGGCGGGCTGCTGTCCGTCCTCTACCTGGTCCGGCAGCGCGCGGAGGAGGGCGGCACCGTCCGGGGCTACCTGGGCATGCTGCCGAACGCCCGACGGCTCGACGTGCTGGCCTACCGGTTCCTGGCCTTCGCCTTCCCGCTGTGGACCTTCACCGTGGCCGCGGGGGCGATCTGGGCCGAGTACGCCTGGGGCCGGTACTGGGGTTGGGATCCCAAGGAGACCTGGGCCCTGGTCACCTGGGTGATCTACGCCGGGTATCTGCACGCCCGATCCACTGCCGGCTGGCGCGGGCGGCGGGCCGCGATTATCGCGCTGATCGGGCTTGCCTCGTTCTGGTTCAACTTCGTCGGCATCAACCTATTTGTCAGCGGCCTGCACTCCTACGCCGGCATCTAGTGCCCCGGAAGGGAAATCTCTTGACGCTTGGACCCGCCCAGGCACGCACCTCGCGGCGTTCTCCTCGGTCGCGTTGCGACTCGGCAGCCCTCCCTCGTCGGCCTTGCGATGCACGCACCTGGACGACGCCAACCGCC
>DASQUF010000462.1:0-2861 GCA_035641435.1 Propionibacteriaceae bacterium
CGGTCCGGGTCGTCGGCGTCGACCCGCGGCACCAGCGGCCAGAACAGCCCGCGCGGGCAGACCACCAGGGCCGCGGGCAGCACCACCAACCCGAACACCAGCGCGGTGAGGATGCCCAGGGCGCCGCCCAGGCCAAGGGCCTGGGTGCCCCCGGTCTGAGCCAGCAGCAGGGTGAGCAGGGCCAGGATCACCGTGGCCGCCGAGGCGGCGATGGCGGGCGCGGCGCCCAACCAGGCGGCGCGCATGGCGGCGCGGCGGTCGGGCGTACGTCGGAGCTCCTCGCGGTAGCGGGCAATCAACAGCAGCGCGTAGTCGGTGCCGGCTCCGAAGACCAGCACCGAGACGATGCCCGACGTGGAGGCGTTGAATGGCAGGTCCGTGACCTGAGAGGCGATCGCGACCAGCGAGACGGTGGCCCGGTCGGCCAGGGCGACCACCGCGAGCGGGACGATCCACAGGATCGGGCTGCGATAGGTGATCAGCAGCAGGACCGCCACCACGGCCGCAGTCGTGGCCAGCAGGCGGACGTCAGCCCCGGCGAAGGCGGAGTTGAGATCGGCCACGAAGCCGGCGCCGCCCGTGACCTGGGCGACCACCCCCTCGGGCAGGTCGGCGCGGACGACCTCCCGGATCCGCTCGACGGTGGCGACCGTCTCCTCGCCGCTCGCATCGCCGGACAACGGAACCGCAACGATGGCCGCGGTCGCGTCGGGTGAGGGCTGGGGCGGGGACACCTGGCCGTTGAGGGCGATCTTCCCGAGCTCGGCTCCCTGGGCGGCGATGGCCCTCAGGTCCTCGGCCCCCAGCGTCCCTCCTGGCCGGCTGTAGACGACCAGTGCCGGGTTGAGCTCGCCGGAGGGCAGGTCCTGCTGCCGCTCGGCGACGATGGTCGACTGGGCGTCGGCCGGAAGTCCCGCCGTCGCGTCGTCGGTGTTGCGGACCTCGGGCGCCAGCGCGATCAGCGCTCCGGCTCCGGCGAGGGCGAGCACGATGATCAGCCAGGCGCTGATCCGACCAGCGACGAGGGTAGAGAGGCGGTTCACGAGCAGGTCATTTCTCTCACTGACTAAGAGTATCAGTAGGCAAGACTACTAGTGGTTGAGATACAGTGGTGAGGCGATGAATGAGCAGACCGCGGAGCTGCGGGAGCGGATCGAGGACCACCTGCGCCGGTACGGGGCCGAGAGCAGCCGGCTGATCGACCAGTTCGCCAAGCTCCACGCGATGCACCCCACCGACTTCCAGGCGCTGGTGGTGATCCTCAACGCGCAACGGCAAGGTGCGCCGGCCACCCCCGGCACCGTCGGTCGGGTGCTGGGCCTGACCTCGGGCGCCGTCACCGGGACGATCGACCGGCTGGTGGCCGCCGGTCACGTCACGCGCCAGCCCGACGAGCACGACCGGCGGCAGACCCGGCTGCACTGGCAGGGTCCCGCCCGGGCCCTGGCGTACGAGTTCTTCCGACCGCTGGCCGAGCGGACCGAACCCCTGATGGCCCGCTACGGGGCCGACGAGCTCCGCACGATCGAGGGCTTCATGGCCGGCATGGCCGAGGCGATGGCGGACTACCGGGCCGAGCTGGAGTCCGGCGCCCCTAGCGGAGGCGGCGGGAGCCCGGCGGCGTGACCCGCAGCCAGCGGTAGCCGTACGCCCCGAGATCCAGCTCGACCCGCCCTCCCTGGTCGGGCTCGGCCGAGCCGTCGGTCAGTAGGTCGACCAGAGTCGTGCCGGGCTCCAGCCCGTCCAGGGTGAGTGGCACGCTCACCGGTCCGGCGGCGGAGTTGTGCAGCGTCACGATCGACGCGTCGTCCCAGGTGGTGTGGGAGGCCAGCACCGCCGCGTGAGGCTGCTCGAGGACCTCCCAGGTACCCCAGCCGAGCTCGGGGCAGTTGCGGTACGTGGTCGCCAGAGTGCGGACGAAGTTGAGCAGCGAGTCCGGGTCGCGCTCCTGGTCGGTGACGTTGACGAACTTCGGCGCGTACGCCCCCTCGGGCAGCTGCCCGGGCAGCTGGTCCGCGGGCGCGTTGGAGAACCCGCCGTTGCGCTCGTCGGACCACTGCATCGGGGTCCGCACCGCCAGCCGGTCCCCGGCGGCCAGGTTCTCGCCCATGCCGATCTCCTCGCCATAGAACAGCACCGGCGTGCCCGGCAGGGCGAACAGCAGGCTGTAGACCATCTTGATCCGGCGGATATCCCCGTCCAGCATCGGCGGCAGCCGGCGGATCAGGCCGCGCCCGTAGATCTGCATCTCCGGCTCCGGGCCGAAGGCGGCGAACACCTCCTGCCGCTCCTCCTCGCTCAGCTTGTCCAGGGTCAGCTCGTCGTGGTTGCGGACGAAGCTGGCCCACTGGCTCTCCGGCTGGGGCTGGGGCCGCTTCTGCAGCGCATCCACCAACGGGCGGAAGTCGCTCCGGGCCAACGAGAGGTAGATCCGCTGCATCCCGATGAAGTCGAACTGCATGTGCAGCTCGTCGCCCTCGGGGCCACCGAAGTACAGCAGCTGGTCGGAGTGCGACAGGTTGACCTCGCCGAGCAGGATCGCGTCTCCGACCCGCCGGTTCAGCATCGACCGCAGGTCCCGGAGGTACCCGTGCGGGTCCGGCAGCGCCTGCTCGCCGTCCGGCACGCCCATGGTCTCCAGGAAGAAGGGCACCGCGTCCACCCGGAAGCCGGACAGCCCGAGCTGCACCCAGTAGCCCATGATCTTGGCGATCTCGTCGCGGACCAGCGGGTTGGCCACGTTGAGGTCGGGCTGGTGCTTGTAGAAGCGGTGCAGGTAGTACTGGCCGGCCTGTTTGTCGAAGGTCCAGACGCTCTTCTCCTGGTCCGGGAACGTCGGCTCGGCCTGGGCCTCCTTCGGC
>DASQUF010000463.1:0-4856 GCA_035641435.1 Propionibacteriaceae bacterium
CATTGGGGTCAGGAGTGCCGCTGGCTACAGGTCCACACCGCGGATCGACCCGATCCGGAAACGAGTCGGATCGGACTGGCGGTCGAGCCGATGACCTGTCCGCCGGATTCCTTCAACTCCCGCCGCGACCTGGTGATCCTGCCTCCCGGAGAAGCCGCGGTCGTGCACTGGCAGATAGCGGGTGCCTAGCGGGCAGCGGGTGCTAGGTCGACACCCGACCGCCAAGGCGCCCCAGCAGCAAGGCCTGCTCGGCCGGGTTGTCGGTCAGCTCGAGGGCCCGTGCGTTGGCCACCCGCGCTCCTTCGTGGTCCCCGCGCCGGCTGAGCAGCTCGGCCCGCGTGGCGTGCAGGAGGTGGTACCCCTCCAGCCGATCGGCCACCTCGTCGATCGCCGCCAGCGCGGCATCGGTTCCGCACACGTGGCTCATCGCGATCGCCTGGTTCAGTCGCACGATCGGCGATCGGTCCAGCTGAGCCAGCATCTCGTAGAGCATCGCGATCTGCAGCCAGTCGGTCTCCGCCCAGGTCGGTGCGCTCGAGTGGACCCCGGCCAGGGCCGCCTGGAGCTGGTACCGCCCCGGCTGCCGTAACGATGCCGCCTTGACCAGATACCCGTCGGCCCGGGTGATCGCCACCGCGTCCCACCGCGTCCGGTCCTGGTCTTCCAGCCGCACCAGGCGGCCGGCATCGAACCGCGCCGGCGTACGCGCGGACAAGAAGGTCAGCAGGGCGAGCAGGCCCCAGGCCTCGGGCTGGTCCGGCATCGCTCCGGCCACCAGCTCGGCCAGCCACACCGCATCGTCGGTGAGCCCCTGGGCCGCCGTCGACGGATCCAGGTAACCGGCGTTGTAGGTCAGGTAGACGACGGTGAGCACGTCGTCGAGCCGCGGGGCCAGCTGGTCCAGCTCGGGGATGGTGAACGGGATTCCCGCCGCGGTGATCTTGCGCTTGGCGCGCACCAGCCGCTGCGCCATTGTCGCCTCGGGCACCAGGAACGCCCGGGCGATCTGCCCGGTGGGCATGCCGACCACCGCCCGCAGCGTCAGCGCCAGCCGCGCCTCCACTCCTAGCGCCGGGTGGCAGCAGCCGAACAACATCGGCAGCCGTTCGTCCCCGGGCCGGTTCGGCGGAGCGCCCACGGTCGGGTCCTCGGCCAGCTCGTCGGCCAGCCGCGACTCCCGCGTACGCCGACGCAGCAGGTCGATCGCCCGCCGGCGCGCCGTGGTGGCCAGCCATCCACCGGGGTTGGGCGGTACACCGTCGCGCCGCCAGGTGCGCAGCGCGACGGCGATCGCCTCCTGGACCGCCTCCTCGGCGATGTCGAAGTCACCGAGGCGGCGGTGCAGCTGGGCAACGAGAAGCCCAGCCTCGCGGCGTACGACACGAGCGAGCACCTCGTCCTGAAGGGACGACCCTCCGACAGGCTCAGGGCACATCGTGACCCCGCCCTTCGACCGGCTCAGGGACCTCAGGTCGCCCGGGCGGTCTCCGGCGTCTGCTCGAACTGGCTGTAGTCCTCCACCATCGGCCGGATCTCGACCGCGGCACCGGGCAGCCCGATCGCCGGCCACTCCTTGACCATGGCGATCGCCGCATCCAGGTCCGGGACGTCGATGATGCTGAACCCGCCGATGCTCTCCTTGGCCTCGGAGAACGGGCCGTCGACCACCACGGCCGACCCGTCCTCGCCGGTCTTGACCGACGTGGCCGTCTCGGGCGGGGTCAGCTCAGCACCCTGGTTGACGATGACCGAGCCGTACTTCTCGAACCACGAGAACATCGCCGTGTAGGTCTGCTGCATCTGCTCCGCGGGCACCGCCGCGTCCAGATCGGGCCGGTTGGTGAACATGAGCACGTACTTCATGGGACGACTCCTTTACCAGTGTGAGGAATTCTGACACCCCCTCTACGTACGCCGCTGGGCGAGATCGACAGGTCGCCGGAACTTTCTTCCGTCTGGTTCCCGGCCGGGCCCGTGGCAGACTATGCATCCGTGATCGTGGCGAGGGTGCGGGGGTGAGGCGACGATGACGGCACCCCACCGGGAGCGGCAGCTCGAGTTCGAGCCTGTCTACCACCACTACGGACCCCACCGGGCCGGTCTGCCGCCGCTGATCCCCTATTTCCGTGAGCTGTGGCACCGCCGCGCGTTCGCGGCCGAGATGAGCAAGGCGGTGATGCGCGGCTCGAACACCTCCACCTTCTTCGGTCAGCTCTGGCTGATCCTCAACCCACTGCTGCTGGCGGCGGTCTACTACCTCCTGGTCACGGTCATCCGCGGCCGCAACGACCCGGAGTTCTTCACGCACCTGTGCCTCAACCTGTTCGCCTTCAACCTGGTGTCGACGGCGATCACCAGCGGCGCGACCTCAGTGACCAGTTCGGGCAAGCTGCTGATGAACACGCCCTTCCCCCGGCTGCTGATCCCGCTGGCGGCGGTGCGTACGGCCTTCTTCCGCTTCCTGCCCACGGTGCCGGTCTACTTCGTCTTCCATCTGATCTTCCTGACCGACGTGTGGCATCCCAAGATGCTGCTGTCGCTGTACTTCCTGGGCACGATGGTGCTGTTCGGGATGGGCTGCGCGGCCTTCTTCGCCACGCTGCAGGTCTACTTCCGCGACACCTCGAACTTTCTGCCGTTCTTCGTCCGGGTCTGGATGTATCTCTCGCCCGTGCTGTGGACCCCGGAGTGGATCGAGACCGTCCTCTCGCCGCTGCTGCTGACGCTGGCCAAGCTGAACCCGATGTACTCCATGCTCGGCGGCTACACCGAGCTGATGCAGGGACCCGGGTTCCCTCCCCTTTACATGTGGCTGACCGCGCTGGCCTGGAGCTTGGTGGTCGCCGCGATCGGGTTCCTCTTCTTCATCTCCCGGGAGCGTGAGTTCACTGTCCGTCTCGTCTAACGGCAGCAGTCCGTTGGCGGTGCGGGTGAAGGACCTTTCGATCACCTACCGCACCACCTTCGAACGCAAGCCCACCCTCAAGCAGGCACTCGTACGCTTCGGGCGCGGCCAGCGCGCCGTCAAGGAGGTCGAGGCGATCAAGAACGTCTCCTTCGAGATCGCCAACGGCAGCGCGATGGGGATCATCGGCTCGAACGGGGCCGGCAAGTCCACCCTGATGCGGGCGATGGCCGGAATCCTGCCCCCGACCAGCGGCTCGATCGAGGTGTGGGGGAAGGCGAGCACGCTGCTGGCCCTGGGCGTCGGCTTCAACCAGAGCTTGTCGGGACGGGAGAACATCATCCTCGGCGGCCTGGCCGCGGGGCTTTCGCGGAAGGAGGTCGAGGAGCGGGCGGAGGAGGTGGCTGAGTGGACCGAGCTCGGCGACTTCATCGACATGCCGATGCGGACCTACTCCTCCGGCATGTCGGCTCGGGTCGGCTTCTCGGTGGCGGTGCACATGAAGCCGGACATCCTGATGATCGACGAGGCGCTGTCCACGGGCGACGCTCACTTTCGGGAGAAGGCCAATGCCAAGATGGCCGAGCTCCGCGAGAGCGCGCGGGCGATGTTCCTGGTCAGCCACGGCCTCGGCAGCATCAAGGAGATGTGCTCCGAGGTGATCTGGCTGGACCACGGCAAGCTGATGATGCGCGGCGAGCCAGACGAGGTGGTCACCGCTTACATGAAGTTCGTCAAGGTCAAGAAGTCCGCCACCGCCATGGAAGACATCTAGTGGCGTGTCGCCACTAGATGAGTGATTCCAAGGGCTCTCGGTCAGTGGTCGTAGGCGATCAGGGATCTGCGGACGGTGAGTCCGAGGTGGTCGTTGTGCCAGATGGCGGCGGTCAGGGCCAGGAGACGTTGCGCGACCCGGGTGCAGACACCGGCGATGGTGCGGCCGCCGTGGCGTTCGAGGTCGAGCTGGCCTTTCAAGGTGTCGTTGATCGACTCGATGATCTGGCGCAGCGGCTTGAACAACCGCTCACCCGACCGCCCGGTTTCGCCGGCGCGGGTGGGTCGGAGCAGGGTGATGCCGGCGTCGGCGAGTTCGGCCTCGAACAGCTTGCCGTAGTAGTTCTTGTCCCCGATCACGGTCTGACCGGCCCGTCCGGCCAGGCCCGGGGTGTGGGTGAGGATGTCGGTCAGGGCGTGCCGCTCGTCGGCTTTCGCGCCGGTGAGCGCCCAGCCGACCGGAAGGCCGTGCAGGGTGGCGACCAGGTGCAGCCGCAACCCCCAGAAGTAGCGGGAGTGGGAGGCGCAGTAGCCGTACTCGGCCCACCCGGCCAGCTCGGAACGGCGTGCGGTCTCCCGCGACCGGCCGCACTCCACCGGTGTCGAGTCGACCACCCACACGGTGTCGTCACCGATCGAGGTCGCCGCGCCGAGCCGCCCGACCAGCCAGGCCATCGTGTCCGCCAGCCGCCGCAGCCGCTTGTTGTAACCCGACTGACCGGGCAGGTTGGGGAACAGTTCCAGCAGATGACGATGGGCGTACCGCAGCCAGCGGCGTTCACTGGCAAACCCCAGCAGCGCCTGCAACGCCGCTAGCGTGCACAGCTCGGCATCGCTGATCCGCGGCGCGATCCCGACCGCCGGCCGCGGCGGCAGCCGGTCGGGATGGCTGACCAATAGATCATCGGTAACGACATAGAGTGCGGTCGCGAGGGTGTCCAGATCAGTGTCCACAAGGGCCTCCAGGCTCGATGTTGGGTCGCAACACCGATCCTGGGCACCCTCACCCTTCAATCACAGCCGCCACACCAGCAACACCCCTTGGAATCACTCATCTAGACGGAGGTGGCCGGCGAGGGGCCGCTTCGGCGCCCGCGCTTGGACGCGATGATGGATATGGCGCGCCCGACCAGGACACCGAGGGCGATCGCCACCATCGTCTCCATTGTGGTGATCA
>DASQUF010000464.1:0-2062 GCA_035641435.1 Propionibacteriaceae bacterium
CAACTCCCGGATCCGCGGCTCCACCGCATCAACTACCGACCCGCGCGGCTCCCGCCGATACTGCGGCGGCCCGTCGCTGGCCAACGCGATCTTCACGGTGTTCTTCGAACACCCCAGCACCCGAGCGATCACCTTGATCGGTGTTCTGCGTCTGAGTTCGTGAACCAGATCCGGTTTGAAATACCCAGCCACGGATCGGCGTGTCCGTCCGATCTGGAGGCTGTTGATGATGTCCGCTTCATCGGTGTCTGGCAGGAAGGCGCGCCGGCGGCTGTCGCCCGGCGAGAAGTACGAGATGTGGATGTCGATCGTGACTGGGCAGGCCACCCAGCGGGAGGCGGCCGACCGATACGGGGTGGACCGCTCGGTGGTGGTCACGGCGTGCCGGGTGGCCAAGCAGGGCGCGTTGGACGCGTTGGCCGCCTCGGTGCCCGGCCGGCCCGGCCAGGCCCCGGCCGATGCAGTGTTAGCCGCGGCGAACGCCGAGATCGAGCGGTTGCGGGCCACGGTGACCGAGCAGGCGGTGGCGCTGCACTTGCACGAGGGAAAAGCGCGCTGGGACTGAGCGCCGGCCCGGTCCCGCCACGCGTGGATGAGGGTGTCAAGGCCGGCCTGCTCGACCTGGTCGACCACGCCATTGGGGCCGGCTGGTCGACCCGCGCCGCAGCCGGGTTCCTCGGGCTCGACGAGGTCCGCGCCGGACGCTGGATCATCCGCCGGGCCGCCGGGCAGCTCGCCGACCGCGCACCGGGCGGGCATCCGCTGCACGGGCTGCTGGAGGCCGAACGGGTCGCGATCGTGGCCCTGTTCGAGGCCTGGGGCCCGATCGACCGGTCGCACCGCAAGCTGGCCCACCGCGGCTCGCGGCTTGGGCTGGTGCACGTCTCGGAGTCCACCGTGCGCCGGGTACTGGCCACCGAAGGCTACGTTCTGCCTGGCCATCCGCCCCGGGAGCCGACCCCGCGGACACCCTGGCCGGACTGGCTGGAGTGGAAACCCAACCGCGTGTGGGCCTACGACTTCACCCACTTCACCCGGGCCCGGCGGGCGGCGCTGGCCATCATCGACGTGGTGTCCCGCAAGTGGATCCACACCCTGGTCTGTGCCGAGGAGAGCTCGGTGCAGGTTGAGGTCGGGTTCACCGCCGCACTGGCCGCCGAGGACCTGCTGGATGCCGCCGACGCCCGGGCCACCGCCGCGCTGCGCGCCGCCCTGCTGGACGGCGACCGCGACCGCGTCGCCAGCCTGACCGGCGACGGGCAGCTGCCTTTGCTGCTGGCCATCTCGGACAACGGCCCGCAGATGCGCTCGGTGTCCACCCGCGAGTTCCTCGCCGGGGTAGCCATCGCCCAACAGTTCGGCCGTCCACACACCCCCGAGGACCAGGCCTGGATCGAGACCCTGTTCGGTCACGTCAAGGGCGAGTGGCCGCATCTGGAGAAGATCAGTGACCCCGGCGAGCTCGAGCGTGAGCTCGACCTGCGGCGCGTCGAGTACAACTCGGTGAGGTTGCACGCCGGCGTCGGCTACGTCACCCCGGACGACGAGCACACCGGACGTGGCGAGGGCATCCGCCAGGCCCGCCGTGACGGTCTCGCCGCGGCCCGCGAAGCACGGATCAACTACCGTCGAACCACAACCAAGGAAAATCGATGATCACCACCCGACCCTGGCTGGGTATTTCATCGCCCGACTGGTTCATTTACTCAGACACACCTCAGTCTTGCCCGCGTCCCCGACCGTTGTCCCGGCCAGACTCACCACCCGCTCGGTGAGCGCCTCGACCTGTCGAGTAGCCACCGCCACCGCAGCTACCTTCGCGGTGTCCAGCAGCCGGCCGCGGATCTCGTCACTGAGTCGACCAAGCTCCGGCGACTGGCCTACCAGCTTGGCGCCCTGCCGAAGCAGCTGCCCCGGTCCGCCCGCTGCCCGACCCGCGGCCATGCTGCCGAGCAGCATGGCCAGCTTCTCGCCCGACGCGCCTGTTCGGTGGCGCCGGCTCCGCGGAGTCCTGGCGTCCGGGGCCACGCCTGCTGCCTGCACGGTGAGGTGGCGGACTACC
>DASQUF010000465.1:0-8979 GCA_035641435.1 Propionibacteriaceae bacterium
CCTGGTCGAGCCGTACCCCGAGCCCGGGTCCTCGCCGACCGGCCACGGCAACCGGCTTTGGCGCGGCGAGGTGCGCACGCCCAGCCGGCTGACCGACTACCTGGCCGCGTACGCCCGGCCGATCAGCTACGGCTACCTCCGCGAGTCGTTCCCCATCGCGGCGTACCAGACGATTTTCGCCCTCTGCCCGGGCAGCGCCGAGATGCCGAGCGCCGCCCGACCGTTCAGCGCCGAGCTGGTCGCCCAGCTGGTGGCGCGCGGCGTGGTCTTCGCGCCGATCACCCTGCACACCGGCGTGTCGTCGCAGGAGGCACACGAGGGGCCGCAGGCCGAGTGGTTCGAGGTGCCGGAGACCACGGCGTCGCTGGTCAACGCCGCCCGGGTCCACGGCCGGAGGATCGTCGCGGTCGGCACGACCGCGACCCGGGCGATCGAGTCGGCCGCTGCAGCGGACGGGACGGTGTCGCCCCGTTCCGGCTGGACCGAGCTGGTGATCAGCCCCGACCGCCCGGTCCGGGTGGTCAATGGCCTGATCACCGGGTGGCACAACCCAGACGCGTCGCATTTGCTGCTGGTCGAGTCGGTCGCCGGGGCGGAGCTGACCCAGCGGGCGTACGACGCCGCCGTGGCCGAGCGCTACCTGTGGCACGAGTTCGGCGACTCGGGGCTACTGCTCCCCTGAGGCCAGGGTGATGGTGACCTGACTGCCGGGCCCGATGGTCGCCCGGCCGCCGTGGGCTTCGGCCACCGCCGCGACGATGGCGAGGCCCAACCCGGTACCGGTCGAGCCCGGTCCCCGGCGGAACCGCTCGAAGGCCGTGGTCGAAACCCGCCGCCCTGGTCGCGTACGCGCAGGAAGCTCATGCCGCCGACGGTGCGCCGCCGGCGATGAGAGACCGATGAGAGCCGGGTTCGCCGCCGTCAGCGACTGCCCCAGGACCAGGGCGGGCCGTCCAACGGGCCCTCCTGACCCGCGACCTGGGTCTCACCGAAGTCCTTGACCAGCTCCACCGTCGTCGACTCCGGCTCGCGATGCAGGGCGGTGATCAGGGGCGCCGCGTGGGAGACCACGACGATCTGGGTCGACCGGCTGGCCTGGCCGATCAACCGCGCGAGCGGGGCCAGCAGGTCGGGATGCAGGCTCGTCTCGGGTTCGTTCAGCACCATGAGGCCGGGAGGACGGGGACTGAGCAGCGCAGCCACCATCAGCAAGTAGCGCAGCGTGCCGTCGGAAAGCTCGGCCGCCCCCAGCGGACGGAGCAGCCCGTGGGCGTTGAACTGCAGCTCGAACCGGCCGGCCTCGGTGCGTATGGTCAGCTCCGCACCCGGAAAGGCGTCGGCGATGGTCCGGCGCAGCGCCCGGCCATTGCCGATCTCCAGGATGGTCTGGAGGGCCGCGGCGAGGTCACGTCCGTCGTGGTTCAGCACCGGCGTGCGGGTGCCGACGTGGCTGGTCCGGGCCGGGGCATTGGCGTCGGTGCGGAACTGGTCGTAGAACCGCCAGGAACGAACCTGCTCGCGGACCCAGAACAGCTCAGGCGCCCGAGCCAGGTCGACCACCTCGGTGATCATGGACTCGTAGGTACGCGGCCGCGTATCGGCGACGACCCAGCCCGCGCCGTCGCGCAGCTCGACGTGCGGTCCGCTCCGCCGGGCCAGCAGGGTCGACGGGCGGACGATCTCCCCCATCCAGACCAGCTCGCGCTTGATCTCCGGGTCCAGGTCGAACGCCGAATTCCCCCGGATCGGCAGACCGAGGTCGATCAGGTAGGAGAAGTCGTCGGCGGCGAAGCCCAGCTGCAGGCTGACCCGGTCGGCCCGTACGGTGCCCTGCACGGGATGATCGCCGCGGCGGACCGCGGCACCGACCACCTCGGGTCCGGCCCACAGCGTCGACGGCAGCCCGCCCTCCCGAGCCAGGGAGGCGACAACCTGGCCCTCGGCACAGTCGGCCAGCAGCCGCAGCGCGCGGTAAAGGCTGGACTTGCCCGCGCCGTTGGCGCCGGTGATGACGGTGATCCGGGACAGCGGCACGCGCAGATCCCGCAGCGAACGGTACCCGTGCACCGCGATGGTGTTGATCACGACAGCAGCTCCGCCAGGTCGGGCCGTTGGTATAAGCGGGCCGCCGTCCGGGCTGAGGGCGAGCCGAGCTCGGGGTCTGCGCCTGCGGCCAGCAGGATGCCGACCACATCGATGTAGCCCTGGAAGACGGCACCGACGAGCGGGGTCTGTCCCTGGTCGTTGACGGCGTCGACCGTCGCGCCACGGTCGAGGAGGGCCTGGACGGCCGGGGCGTGACCGTGGTGGGCGGCCAGCAGGAGCAAGGTGTTGCCGGCGGCGTCGGTGAGGTCGACCGGGGCCCCGGCGTCGACGTACGCGCCGAGCCGTTGAGCCTCCCCCGCACGAGCGTGGTTGAACAGCCAGTGGGCAAGCGCCACCGTTTCCTCCTCCCCCGAGGCGGTGCTCATTATTCTGGCTTCAGCAGCGGGAAGAGGATCGTTTCGCGAATTCCCACTCCGGTGAACAGCATCACCAGCCGGTCGATCCCCAGGCCGAGTCCGCCCATGGGCGGCGCCCCGAACTCCAGCGCGGCCAGAAAGTCCTCGTCCAGCTGCATCGCCTCGGGGTCGCCGGCTGCGGCGGCGAGCGACTGGGCGGTGAGCCGCTCGCGCTGGATCACCGGGTCGACCAGCTCCGAGAAGCCGGTGGCCCGCTCCACGCCGCCGATGAGCAGGTCCCAGGCCTCGATCAGGTCGGGGTCGCTGCGGTGCGGACGGGCCAGCGGTTGGGCCAGCGGCGGATAGTCGCAGACGAAGGTCGGCTGGATCAGGTGCGGCTCGACCAGGTCCCCGAAGAGCCGCAGGATCAGTTTCTGGGCCTCCCAGCCGGGCTCGTACGCGACGTCGTGCGCCTCGGCGATCTTGCGCAGGTGCTCAGCGGTGGTCTCGGGGGTGACCTTCTCACCGAGGGTGTCCGACAGGCCGGGGTAGACCCCCAGCCAAGCCCACTCGCCGTCGAGGTCGATCGGACCGGCGGGGGTGTCGACGGTGCGGGACCCGAGACGGTCGGCGACGTCGACGATCAGCTGCTGGGTGAGGGCGGCGATAGTCCGCTGGTCACCCCACGCCTGGTACGCCTCGAGCATGGTGAACTCCGCGCTATGGGTGGAGTCGATGCCCTCGTTGCGGAAGATCCGGCCCAGCTCATAGACCCGCTCGACGCCGCCGACGACGGCCCTCTTGAGGAACAGCTCCAGCGCGATGCGCAGGGTCATGTCGATGTCGAACGCGTTGAGGTGGGTGGAGAACGGGCGGGCGTTGGCGCCGCCGTGCACCAGCTGCAGCACCGGCGTCTCGATCTCGACGTAGCCGTCCCGGTGCAGCGTCTCCCGGAGGCTGCCGGTGATGGTCGCCCGAGTGCGGACCATGTCCCGTGCGGCCTCGCGGACAGTCAGGTCGGCGTAGCGCTGCCGGACTCGGGTCTCCTCGGACAGCTCGTGATAGAGGTTGGGCATCGGGCGGAGGGCCTTGGCGGCCAGCTGCCACTCGCTGGCCAGCACCGACAGCTCGCCGCGCTTGGATGAGATGACCCGGCCGCGGACGAACACGAAGTCGCCGAGGTCGACGTCGGCCTTCCACCGGGCGAGCTCCTCCTCGCCGACCTCGGCCAAGGAGAGCATCACCTGCAGCCGCATGCCGGAATGCTCGAGGGTCAGGCCCTCATGCAGCGTGGCGAAGCAGAGCTTGCCGGTGTTGCGGATGAACACCACCCGGCCGGCGACCCCGACGACATCGGAGGTCTCCTCCCCGGTCTCGAGGTGCCCCCACTGCTCCCGGACCTGCTGCAGCGAGTGGGTGCGGGGGACGCTGACCGGATAGGCCTCGCGACCCTCGGCCAGCAGCCGGGCCCGCTTCTCCTGGCGAACGCGGAGCTGTTCGGGCAGGTCAGACGGGTCGTCGAGCACCGGGTCAGCGTAACGACACGGGCCCGGCCCTGCTCGCGCAGTCGGCGGCGTGGGCCGGGTGGATCATGGCGCTATGAAGGTCATGGTCACGGTTGTGCCCTTGGCCGGGCACGTGGGACCCGTCTCGGGCCTGGTGGCCGAGCTGGTCGGCCGGGGACACGACGTACGCGTCTACACCGGCTCGCGCTACCGGCAGCGCTTCACCGACCTGGGGGCCACGGTGGTGACCTGGTCCGCTGCGCGGGACTTCGACGAGAACGATCTGGGAGCCGCTTTTCCCCTCGCGAGACGTCCCGGGCCGCTCCGGGGGCTCATGTTGGTGTGGCACGGCTTCATCGGCACTGCTCCGGACCAGGTGCGTGACCTCAGCCAGGAGCTGGACCGGGAGCCGGTCGACGTCCTAGTTGCCGACCCGATGAGCTTCGGCGGGGTGCTGACGGCCGAGCTCCGCGGTCTCCCGTGGGCGACGCTGAACGTCCTTCCGTTCAACCAGATAGGCGACTCGGCGCCCGAGGCTTTCCACGTGAAGCCCGCACGCGGCGCACTCGGGCGCCGGCGAGACCGGCTCCTGTGGTTGGCCTACCGCGCGATGACCGCGCCGTTCCACTGGGCCTACAACCGGGCCCGGTCCGAGGTCGGGCTGCCCCGCGACCGGCGGCCGTACGGGACCGCCCTGTTGTCGGACTGGCTGGTCCTGGCCACCGGATGTCCCGGCCTGGACGGGCCCTGGCTGCGGCTGCCGGACCACACCCATTTCGTCGGCCGGCTCGACATCGCCGGTGCGGGCCTCCCGGCCGCGGACCCCGTGGTCGTGGCGGGCGTCGATCCGGCGTCCCGACCACTCGTCGTGGTGACGCAGGGAACGATCGACGTGGAACCCGCCGACCTGATCCGGCCCGCACTGCAGGGGTTGGCCGACCTCGACGTCGACGTGCTCGTCACCAGCGGGCGTCGCGGTGTGGTGGACGTGGGCGTTCCGCCACCGGCCAACACCCGCGTGGTCGACCTCGTCGACTTCAGAGCGGTTCTTCCGCGCACGTCGGTCCTGGTCACCAACGGTGGTTGGGGCGGTGTGCTGGCCGGCCTCGGCGCGGGCGTTCCCCTGGTGCTGGCCGCTCGCGGCGCCGCCGACAAGGAGTACATCGCCGCCCGGGTGGCGCGCGCAGGTGCCGGCATCGACCTACGTGGAGGCCGTCCGAGACCGGCAGCGGTCGCAGAAGCCGTGCGCGAGGTGCTGACGGATCCGGCGTACGCCGCCCATGCTCGGCAGATCAAGTCGGAGCTCGACCGGCTGAGTGGGGCCCGGGGGGCCGCCGACCTGGTCGAGCGGCTGGCCGAGACCCGGGCGCCGGTGGGGCGACCCGGCGACGCGAAGCCGCACTCGGCGACGTCGGGCGACGATCCGGGCTAGCGGGCGACCGTGGCCGGCTCGAGGGCGAAATCGACGGCGGCCAGGGCGTGGGCCCGCATCGAGTCGATCAGCGGTAGCGGGCTGTTGGCCTCAGTGAGCAGCAGGCCGATCTCGGTACAGGCCAGCACCACCGCCTCCGCGCCCCGGCCGGCCAGGTCGGCGACCACGGCCGCGTACGCGTCGCGCGAGGCCGGCTCGATCCGGCCCTGGGTCAGCTCGGCGAAGATCACCCGGTCCACCATCGCCCGGTCGGCGGCGTCAGGCGTCACCACCGAGATGCCGTGCGCGGCCAGCCGGTCGGCGTAGAAGGTCTCCTCCATCACCCAGCGGGCGCCGAGCAGGCCCAGCCGGGTCCAGCCGTTCCGCTGCGCCTGCGCGGCCACGGCATCGGCGATGTGCAGCAGCGGCACCTGGATCGAATCCGCCACCGCATCGGCCACCTTGTGCATCAGGTTGGTGCAGATCAGCACCACGTCGGCCCCGCCGGCCTCGCAGCGCCGGGCCGCGTCACCCAGCAGGCGGCCGGCCGCCATCCAGTTCTCGTTCTGCTGACAGCGGCGGACCGCCGCGAAGTCCAGTGACTGCAGGGCCACCTGGGCCGAGGCGTGGCCGCCCAGGCGCCGCTGCACCTCGGTGTTGATCACTCGGTAGTACTCCAGCGTCGAGTACCAGCTCATCCCGCCCACCAGGCCGATCGTCCGCATTTGTCCATCCTCGGCCTGCTCCGACACCCTGGGAAGGCTTGGCTTTTTTGGCATTGCCCCAAGCGGTGCTTGGGACTCATGCTGGGTCGATGGACCCACGGCGACTGATGATCTTCCGTACCGTCGTCCGGGCCGGCGCCCTGGGGGCGGCGGCCCGCGAGCTCGGCTGGACCCAGCCCGCGGTCAGCCAGCACCTGCGCCGGCTGGAGCGCGAGGCCGGGTGCACCCTGTTGCTCCGCGGTCCGCGCGGGGTCGCCCCGACCGAGGCCGGCACCCTGCTGGTCGCTCGGGCCGACGCGATCGCCGCGCAGCTGGCGATGGCCGAGGAGGAGCTGGCCGGCGTCGCCGCGCTGCGCCGGGGCCGGGTGCGGCTGGCCGCCTTCCCGTCTGCGTCGGCCACCCTGGTGCCGCGGGCCCTGGCCCGACTCGGCCAGGACAGTCCCGGCATCGACGTGGCGCTGACCGAGGCCGAGCCGCCGGAGGCGCTGGCCCTGCTCGCCGACGGCCAGGTCGACCTGGTGCTGGTCTTCGGCTACCGAGAGGCCCCGGTGCCGACGACCACGGACCTGTCCTGGGTGCCACTCGGCCGCGAGCCGGTGCGCCTGGTGCTTCCGGCCGACCGGGCCGCGGGCCGGAAGCCGGTCACCCTTGACCAGCTGGCCGACGAGCCGTGGATCGCCGGCTGCGACCGGTGCCGTGACCACCTGGTCTACCTGTGTGACCAGGCTGGCTTCGTCCCGCACATCCGGCACGTGACCGACGACTACGTGGTGGTGCAGAACCTTGTCGCCGCCGGGCTCGGAGTCGCCCTGCTGCCCCACTCGGCGCTGAACGCCTACCACCACCCCGACCTCGAGATCCGCCCACTGCGGCCGGCCTCGTACCGGCACCTGGGGGCCATCCACCGCGCCGGCGCCGAGACCGTGCCCGCCGTCCGCGCCCTGCTCGAGGCGCTGGTTGCCCTGCGCGTCCCGCCGCCCACCGAAGTCCTCACCGGTTGAGCGTTACTCCGGCGTTACCCGGGTGAGTAGGCTCCGGCCTATGGCGGACGTCCTCTCCAACTACCGCCCCGGGGCGGCGTACGACGAGATGATCGACGCCGAGGGTGACGTCCGCCCGTCCTACCAGGCGATCCACAACTCCCTGAGCCGCTCCAGCCCCACCGAGCTGCGCCACATCGCCGACTCGCTGGCCAGCAACTACACCCAGGCCGGGGTGACGTTCGACGTCGGCGGTGTGGAGCGGCCGTTCCCGCTGGACCTGGTGCCGCGGGTGATCGCGGCCGCCGAGTGGGGCACGATCGAGGCCGGCGTGGCTCAGCGGGTCAAGGCGCTGGAGGCCTTCCTGGCCGATGTGTACGCCGGGGCCCGGGTGATCGCCGACGGCGTCGTCCCTAGCCAGCTGATCACCTCATCCACCCACTTCCACCGCGCGGTCTGGGGCATCGAGCCGGCCAACGGCGTACGCGTCCACGTGGCCGGGGTGGATCTGATCCGCAACCCCGACGGAGACGTCCGCGTCCTGGAGGACAACGTAAGAGTGCCCAGCGGGGTCTCCTACGTGATGACCAACCGAAGCGCGATGATCACCGCGCTTCCCGGCGCCTTCGCCAACCAGCGGATCCGACCGGTCGCGGGCTACCCGACCCGGCTGCTGGCGGCGCTGCGCAAATGCGCTCCCTCCGGGGTGGACGACCCGACCGTGGTGGTGCTCACTCCCGGCGTCTACAACTCGGCCTACTTCGAGCACACCCTGCTCGCCCGCACCATGGGCGTGGAGCTGGTCGAGGGCCGCGACCTGGAGTGCCGCCGCGGCAAGGTCTACATGCGGACCACCGCGGGGCCGCAGCGGGTGAGAGCACTCGAGGCGTTTCTCGCCGACATCTACGCCGACGCTCGGGTGATCACCGACGGGGTGATTCCCAGCCAGCTGGTTACCTCCTCCACCCACTTCCACCGAGCGGTTTGGGGGATCAAACCGGGCAACGGCGTACGCATTCACGTCGCTGGTGTGGACTTGGTCCGCAATCCAGCCGGCGACGTACGCGTGCTCGAGGACAACGTCCGGGCGCCGAGCGGGGTCTCGTACGTGATGACCAACCGCAACGCGATGATCACCGCGATGCCTGAGGCCTTCGCCAACCAACGAATCCGCCCGGTTGCGAGTTACCCAACCCGGCTGCTCACAGCTTTGCGCAAGGCTGCGCCGCCCGGTGTTGATGAACCGACAGTTGTGGTACTCACCCCGGGCGTCTACAACTCGGCCTACTTCGAGCACACCCTGCTGGCTCGCACCATGGGGGTGGAATTGGTTGAAGGCCGTGATCTCGAGTGCCGCCGCGGCAAGGTCTTCATGCGCACCACGGCCGGGCTGCAGCGTGTGGACGTGATCTATCGCCGGATCGATGACGAATTTCTCGATCCGGTGCATTTCCGTAGCGACTCGATGCTTGGCGTGCCCGGCCTGGTGAACGCGATACGTACCGGCGGCGTTGCGCTCGCCAATGCGATCGGCAATGGTGTGGCAGACGACAAGCTGATCTATACCTACGTGCCTGACTTGATCAAGTACTACATGCGCGAAGATCCGATCATCGCCAACATCGATACCTGGCGGCTGGAGGAGGAGGAGGCCCGCGAGGAGGTGCTGGACCGTCTTAGGGAATTGGTTGTCAAGCCAGTTGACGGCTCCGGTGGCAAGGGGATCGTGATCGGGCCGCGTGCCACTGAGGCTGAACTTGATGCGCTACGGCGTCGAGTGATCGAGGACCCGCGCGGTTGGATCGCGCAGCCGGTCGTGCAGCTTTCCACCGTGCCAACGCTGATCGAGGACGGCCTAAAGCCGCGCCATGTCGATCTTCGACCATTCGCTGTCAACAATGGTGAGGACGTTTGGGT
>DASQUF010000466.1:0-12622 GCA_035641435.1 Propionibacteriaceae bacterium
CGGCAACCTGCCGCTGGACCTGCTCTACAACCTGATGTTGGAGTCCACCGGCCGGCTGCAGAAGTGCCGCATCTACGAGATGACCGAGAACGCCACGGCGCGCTCGACCATCGCGTACCTGATCGTCCGCGACCAGGCGCACGAGAATGCCTTCGCCAAGGCCCTGGAGAGCCTGGGTGTCAACTGGGGCAAGCTACTGCCGATCCCGAAGACCAGCGCTGAGCAGTTCCCCGAGGTGAAGAAGCTGCTGGACCAGGGCCTGCAGAGCATCCAGTACACCTTCAGCGCGGACAACCAGAGCCAGGCGTCCAAGCTCTACCAGGGGGCCTCGCCGTCCAACGACGGGACCGAGCTGAGCACCAAGGTGATGCCGGAGGGCGTGCCGATCACCATCGCCCCGGAGCGGCGCGAGGAGTTCTCCCCGGGTCTGGATCCGGAGCTGCTCGCGCTGGTGCAGGCGACGGCCGAGCTCGAGATGAAGACGGTCGACTCGATGGACACGACCGCCTCCAAGTGACCGAACCAACCGCATCCGCATCCGGGGTCGCGACGGCGCCACGGCGTACGTCGCGGCCCCGGGGCGGGAGCGGGCTGTCCGGGGCGCTCTTCGGGATCGGGGTGGCCGGCTTCGTGGACGAGACGGTGTTCCACCAGCTGTTGCACTGGCACCACTTCTACGACCGCTCGACGTCGGCGGCCGGCCTGGTCTCCGACGGCCTGTTCCACGCGTTCAGCTTCTTCGCGGCCGTGGCCGGCCTGTTCCTGCTGGCCGAGCTGCGGCGCCGGGGCGACCTGATCTGGTCCCGGTGGGTGGGCGCCGCTCTGGTCGGGGCCGGCGCCTTCCAGCTCTACGACGGCACCATCCAGCACAAGCTGATGGGGCTGCACCAGATCCGCTACGAGGTCGACCTGCTGCCGTACGACGTGGCCTGGATTGTGGTCGCGGTCGCCCTGGTAGTCGCCGGCGCGGTCCTGCTGATGCGGAACCGGGCGGCCGCCCGAGGTCGTCATGCTGCCTGAGCACACCGCTCACGGCGCCGACGCCCTGAGCGAGATCATCCTGCTGAGCCTGGTCCTGTCGGCCGGCGTGTACGCCGGGGCCGCGTTGAACGTCCGCGAGCGGCAGGGCTGGTCGTGGTGGCGGGTGCTCGCCTTCGCGGCCGGGATGCTTCTTGTCCTGATCTCGCTGACCGGGTGGCTCGGACGGGCCGCCGACGTGGACTTCCGGGCCCACACCGTTACCCACCTGCTCCTCGGCCAGGCGGTGCCGCTACTACTGGTGGCCGCCGCCCCGGTGACCCTCCTGCTGCGGGCGGTGCCGGTCGGGGCTGCCCGTCGGGTGACCTGGCTGCTGGGGACGCCGCTGCTGCGCTGGCTGACCGAGCCGGTGGTCGCGGCCGTGGTCAACGTCGGCGGGCTGTGGATCCTCTACCGCACGCCGGTGTACGCGCTGACCCACTCCTACGGCTGGCTGCACCTGCTGGTGCATGCGCACCTGCTGGTCAGCGGCTACCTGCTCACCACCGCGCTGGTCGGCCGCGACCCGCTGCCGCACCGGCGCAGCCCCGGGCACCGGGCCGTGGTGCTGGTGGCGGTGCTGGCCGCCCACGCCATCCTGGCCAAGACGATCTACGTCGTGCCGCCCCTGGGCGTCCCGGTCGAGCTCGCCGAGACCGGGGCGATGATCATGTACTACGGCGGCGACGTCCTCGGCCTGGTGCTGATCGTGTGGCTGTGTGCCGAGTGGTACCGACATCGGCAGCGGTTGGAGAGACGCACGGCGCTGTCGTCGTCTGCCGTCTCCAGACGGCAAACGAGGGTCGGAACGCCATAACCGACCCCAGCCAGCCATCTCGAGACGGCTGACGCGGATCTGCCCCAGTCAGCGGTTGCGGGCGTCCAGCTCCCGGGGCACGGCGATCACGTCGACCAGGGCGCCGTTGCGCCAGACCGTGATCTCGACCCGCTGCCCGATGGCGTCCTCGACCATCCGGCGCTGCAGCACGGTGGTGGAGGGGACTGGCTCGCCGGCCACCGCCACCACGACGTCACCCGCCCGTAGCCCGGCTGCCTCGGCAGGACTACCGCTGATCACCTGGGCGATCCGGAGCCCGTCGCGCCGGCCCAGCTTGGCGGCCAGCGGTGGTGGCAGCGGTGCCTGGTTGCCGGCGATGCCGAGCCAGGCTCGGCGGACCCGCCCGGTCGACATCAGGGCACTGATGATCTGCTGGGTGGTGGAGTTGATGGGCACGGCCAGGCCGACGCCGACCCCGGCCACCGCCGTGTTGACCCCGACCATGCGGCCACGGCTGTCGGCCAGCACGCCACCGCTGTTGCCCGGGTTGAGCGCGGCGTCGGTCTGGATCACCTCGTCGACCACCCGGCCCGCGCCGGTGGGCAGCGACCGGCCCAAGCCGGACACGATGCCGGCGGTGACGCTGCCAGCCAGCCCGAGCGGGTTGCCGAGGGCGACCACCAGCTGGCCGACCTGCAGCTGCGAGGCATTGCCGAGCTCGACCGGCGGAGGCACCTCGGCCCGCGCCCGGAGCACGGCAAGGTCCGAGAGCGGGTCACGGCCGACCACGTCGGCGGTGACCTCGGTGCCGTCGGTGAAGCCCGCAGCCGCCTCCGTGGCGCCCTCGACCACGTGGGCGCTGGTCAGCAGGTAGCCGTCGGCGGTCAGCACGCTGGCACTGCCGGAGCCCTCGCCCCGGCGACCGCGTACGCGGAGGCTGGCCACGCTGGGCAGCACCCGCTGGGCCACGCCGATCACCGCGGCGGAGTACGCGTCGAGGACCTCCCGGTCCCGGTCGTCAATCATGTAGGGCTAACGCCTGCCGCGGCGATCTGTTCCCGCCGGCCTCGGACGTCAGGAGTCGCCGAAGCGGACGACGGGGTCAGTGGCCTCGGCCCAGAGCTCGGCGTCGGAGGCCGCGGTGCGGCTCCTCCGGAGCACGGCGTACATCACGCCACTTACGGCGGCACCCAGCGCGACGGCTACCTTCCAGTTCACAGGCCCACCATACTGACCGGGCCAGTGACCACCGCAGCCTCAGACCGGGACCAGCCCCAGCTTGTACGCCAGCGCCGCGGCCTCGCCGCGCCCGCTCACTCCCAGCTTGGCCAAGATGTTGGACACGTGGACGCTCGCGGTCTTGGTGCTGATGAACAACGCGCTGCCGATCTCGCCGTTGGAGTTGCCGGCGGCGACCAGCTGCAGCACCTCGATCTCCCGCGGGGTCAGCCCGGTCAGCGGGCTGGCCGCGACCTCGACCGCGGGCGAGAACCCGGCCCGCTGGGCCAGCGCGCCAAGCCGGTCGGTGAGCAGCCGGGCCCCGAGGGCCGCCGCCTGTTCAGTGGCCGTCGCCAGCACCGGGCGCGCCTCGATCCGCTCCCGGGCGGCGACGAGATGCTGGGCCAGCCGGAGGCCGGCGTACGGCGGCAGGTGAGCCGGGCCCGGCAGCGCACTCAGCTCGGCCAGCGCGCTGCGCCACCCGTCGGCGGTGTCCGCCAGCTCGGCGGTGACCAGTGGCGCCCATAGCGGCCGGATGTTGATTCGCAAGGCGCGCCGCTCCAAGAAGTCCGCCACCCGGTCCGAACGTTCGGATGAACCGTCGGCCGCATCCAGGGCCCGCGCCGCCGCGGCGCCTACGGCCAGCACGGGATAGGACCAGGCAGCGTGGAACCGCTGCCAGCCATCCAGGAACACCGACACGTTGTGCCAGGCCCGCTCGGGGTCACCGACCGCCATAGCGTGCTCGGCGTCGGCCCGGATGACCTGGCTGACGTACTGCGGTGCGGGGTTGTCGGGGGCGATCATCGACCGGAACTCGCCCAGGATGACATCGGCCTCGTCGAGCTCGCCGCGCCAGGTCCTGAGCCAGGCCTGCAGCAGGCGGAGGTGGGCCATATGGTGTGGCGGCGGATCCAGCTCGACGGCCCGGTCGATCATGGCCGCCGCCCGGCTCCACTGGCCGAGCGCGATCAGCGGCTCGGCCGCGTTCCCGGCCAGCATGCAGCCGATCGAGCGCTCCAGGCCGCGCTCGCGGGCCAGCTCGATCCCGGTCAGCGCCTGGCTGACGGCATCGGCGTAACGACCGGTCAGGTTCAGGGCGTCGGAGTAGTTGATGAAGAAGCGCAGCTCGGTCTTGGTGCTGCCCCGGGCCAGCTCGCCTGCGCGTTCCCACTCGGCCGTGGCCTCGGCCTCCGCGCCGATCGCCTGCAGTCCGGTGGCCAGCGAGTTCCGGGCGTGCGACTCAGCCGCGTCCGAGCTGATCCCGGCGGTCGCCGCCACGGCGGCGCGCGCCGTCGCCACCCCCTCGTCGACCTCGCCGGACAGCATCAGCCGGCGAGCCAGCGCATCCAGGACCCGCCCCCGCAGCACCGGGTCGGCGTCCGCCGGCAGCAGCGCCATCGCCTCGCGCATCGGCTCGACCGTGCCGGGACGGAGCAGCCCGGACTGCAGGCTGCCCTTCAGCAGCAGGGCGGTGATCCGCTCCTCCGGAGTGGTGTCCGGCCCGGCCTCGGCGAGGGACGCGTTGACCAGGGCGAGCGCCCGCTCCTCCTCGCCCGCGTTGCTCGCCGCGTTCGCCGCCTGCTTGAGCACCGACGCCCGGGATCCGGCGAAGCCTTCCGGGTCGTCGACCCGGTCCCACAGCTCGAGGGCCCGCTCGTACATCTTGAGCGCCTCGTGGTACGCAGCCGCACCGGACCGGGCCGCGGTGATCGACCACTGGAACGCCTTGGTCGCCTCGTGCGCCGCCGACCAGTGATGGGCGATCTCCAGCGGGGCCGTGCCGGGACTGACCAGCTCCGGGTGCTCCTCCAGCAGAGCTGCGAACTTGGCGTGCAACCGAGCGTGCTGCCCGGGCAGCAGGTCGTCGTGCACCACCTCACGGAGCAGCGCGTGGCGGAAACCGTAGCCGGTCTCGTCGGCGGTGAGCACCGCTGCGTCGATCGCCTCCCGCAGTCCGGAGTCCAGCTCCACGGCCGCCCCACCGGCCGCCGCCGCCAGCAGGGCGTGCTCCACCCGGTTGCCCGCCACCGCCGCCAGCTCGACGACCTGCTGCGCCTCCGCCGACAGGTTCTGCACACGGACGTTGAGTGCGTCCCGCAGGGTGTCGGGCATGTCGATGCAGCCCCGGGAGGCCGACCGGGTCAGCTCCTCCACGAAGTAGGGGATGCCCTCGCTGCGCCGGAACACCGTGTCGATCACGGCGTTGCTGGGCGGGCGCTCCATCAGCCGGGTCAGCAGCTCGGCGACCTCGGCGCGGTCCAGGCTCGGGACATCGATGCGTACGGCCCCCGGCAACCGACCGATCTCGGCCAGGAAGGGCCGCAGCGGATGTTTGCGGGTCAGCTCGTCGGTCCGATAGCTGGCCAAGATCATCACCGGGGCGTCGATCAGCGCGCGAGCCCCGAAGCGCAGCAGGTGCCGGGTCGACTCGTCAGCCCAGTGGAGGTCCTCCAGCACCACGACCAGCGGCGCGTGCTCGCTGGCCCGCTCCCAGAGCTGGGTCACGGCCTCGAACAGCTGCAGCCGGATGGAGTCGCCCTCCGGCGGAGGTCCGTCGGTCAGGTCGGGCAGCAGGACGCCGAGCGCGGCGGCCGCCGCGCCGGCCCACGCCAGCACCTGCTCGCGACCGTGCTGGGCGACCAGGTCACGCAAGGTGCCGACGATCGGCGCGTACGGCAGCCCGTCGCCACCGAGGGGCACACACTGGCCGCGGACCAGCTGGGCCTTCCGGTCGGCCAGGGCGGAGAAGAGGTCAGCGGTGAACGCATCGATGACCGTGGTCTTGCCGGCCCCGGCGTCGCCGCCGAGCAGAACGAAGCGGCTGCCGTCGGCGATCACCTCGTCGAGCACGCCGTGCAGCCGGGCCCGCTGGTCGGTGCGTCCGACCACGTGCGAGGCCCGGCTGCCCGGCATACGGCCCGATCTGACCACGGGTTCCATGCTGCCACTGACCTCCGACATCGCGGCGCCCTCAGGAGGCGACGCGGTGCCGGGCGGTCAGGGTCGGGGTGGGCTCGGGGAGCAGGCTGCGCCCCAGGCGCAGCCACCACGGCGTACGGCCGGCGGTGGCGATACGAGCGAGGCGGTCGTTGGCCGCCTCGGCGGCGAAGTCCTGCCGACGCTGCTCGGCGAGGATGGTGGTGCTGTAGTCGGTGTTCATGTCAACAAGCCTCGCGCTAAGCCGCCGCCGACACATTGGACGTACTCCCCATCTTTGCCGGGCGGCTTGGCCTGAGGTACCTAAGGTGCCTTAGGTCGAGGTCGTGGTTCAGGCGGCGATCGGCAGCGTCAGGTCAGCGAGGAGGTCGGCCGCGTTAGGCAGGGCGGCGATCGCGGCCCGCTGCTGGCCGGCCGCGCGAGCGTACGCCGGGTCGGCGAGCACGTCGGCCAAGGCCCGGCGAACCGCGCCCGGCCGCAGGTGGTCGGGCTGCACAGTCAGCCCCACGCCGAGGGTGTGCAGGGCCCGCGCGGTGGCCAGCTGCTCCGGCGTGCGCGGCAGGGTGACCAGGGGCAGCCCGTACGCGAGTGCGCCGGCGGTGAGCTCGGCGCTACCGTCGCCGACCACCGCGTGGCAGATCGGCAGCGCGCGGGCGTAGTCGATCACCGGCGCCACGGCTACGTTGCGCGGCAGCTGGCCGAGGGCGGTCAGGTCGAGGTCGGACCCGGTCTCCAGGAGCACGTTGAGACCGAACCCGCGCAGCCCGTCCAGTGCGCCGAGCAGGGTGTCCTCCCGTACGCCGTGCCGGCCCAGGCTCAGCAGCACGGTGGTCTGGCCGCCGAACCGCTGGGCACGCAACGGCAGCCGGGACTGTGGCTCGTCCAGCTCCGGGCGAAGGGGGCGCACGTCGGCGAAGGTGGTGGGCCGGTCGGGCGCCAGGGCCGGTACGCGGGGATCCAGGAAGGGGGCGACGACGATGCCGCGGTGACGGTCGGGGGTGCGCAGGGCGGCCGCCAGCTCGGCGGTGACCAGCGGCAGCAGGGCCTCGGCCGCCCCGACCTCGCCGGTCGGGCCGACCACGATCTCCTGAGCGCCGGTCAGGGCGGCGGCCTCGGCGCCGGCCACCTCGGTGATCTCGTGCAGCACCAGGTCGGGAGCCCAGCGGCTGACCCGGGGCAGGAGGTCTCGCGCCCGCGCTGCGCCCGGTTGCCCGAACATGACCGACGCCGAGCGGCGGACCCGCTCCGTGGGATCTGCCGCCGGCCGCTGGGCCGACCGCGCGGCGAAGATCTCGTCGGCCGCGGGACCGACCGACCAGGTCTGGTAGCCGCGCCGCTGCAGCTCCCGGGCCAGGTCCGGACCGGTGGCCACCACCACCTCGTGACCCGCGGCGCTGGCCGCGCGCAGCAGCGGGAGCATCGGGCGTAGGTGGCCCATCAGCGGACTGGCGGTGACAAGGATCCTCATGGGATCAGTCAGGCAGGACAGACCCCCTGGGCACCTCCGCAATGACTACGCAGATCCGGGCTCGGCACTACCGAGATCCCAGCCCTTCCTCGCTGATCCGGCGGACCGCGCCCGGACGCCTCTTGTCCGCAACCATCCGCCCTCGCAGGCTCCGGCTCCCGCCAGGCCCGTCCACGCTCCGCGAGACTTCCGTGCGGGGTCCGTCGGCTCCGTTCGTCTTCGGCCTCAGAGGCTGCGGAGGGTCTTCAGCAGCGGCTCCGCGGTCTGGGCCAGGAACTCGAACTGCCCCTCGTCGCCCACCTGGACGATCGCGATGTCGGTGAAGCCGGCGTCCACGTACTCCTTGACGCTCTCGGCGATGGCGTCCAGGTCGGGCCCGCACGGGATCTGCTCCGCCACGTCCTCGGGGCGGATGAACTGGCTCGCTCCCTCGAAACCGGCCGGGGTCGGCAGGTCGGCGTTGACCGCCCAGCCGCCGGCGAACCAGCGGAACTGGTCGTGCGCCTTGGCGATCGCCTTGTCCTTGTCCGGGTCCCAACAGATCGGGATCTGGCCGATCTTGCGTGAGTTCGAACTGCCCTTCTCGGCGTCCCAGGCCTTGATCAGCTCCGCATCGGGCTCCACGGCGACCAAGTGGTCGGCCAGGTCCGCGAACCGCTGCACCGACTTCTCCCCGGACACGGCGATGCCGATCGGCACCCCGCCCTCCGGAGCGTCCCAGATCCGCGCCGAGTCGACGCGGAAGTAGTCGCCTTCCCAGGTGGTCAGCTCACCGGTGTGCAGCTCACGGATCAGCGTCGCGGCCTCGACCAGCATCTCCTGCCGCTGGTCGACCGGCGGCCAGCCCTCACCGGTCACGTGCTCGTTGAGGTTCTCGCCCGACCCGAGGCCGAGAGTAAAGCGGCCGTCGGAGAGCACCTGCAGGGTGGCGGCCTTCTGCGCCACCACCGCCGGGTGGTAGCGCTGGATCGGGCAGGTCACGTACGTCATCAGCTCGACCCGCTCGGTGGCCTGGGCGACCGCGCCGAGCACGGTCCAGGCGTACGGAGCGTGACCCTGGCTGGTCAGCCACGGCGAGTAGTGGTCACTGCTGACCTCGAAGTCGAACCCGACCGCCTCGGCCGCCACGGCGTAGCGGATGAGCTCCTTCGGACCGCTCTGCTCGGTCATCAAGGTGTAGCCGAAGCGGACCATCCTCAGCCCTCCTTGCCGGTCCGGTCGCGCAGCCGGTCGATGTGCTGCGAGGCCTCGGCCTTGGTCATGTCCGCGGGCAGCTCCTCGCCCGCCTCCCGGGCCAGGGTGTCCAGATAGCTCTTCTGCGACGGCGTGATCGGGTCGTCGCCGCTGACCCAGTCGCTCGGGTCCTTCTCCAAAGCGTCGTTGCCCGGAGTGGAGGCGCCGAGGGTCTCGCCCTGGTCGGGAGACGCCTGCACGTCCTGGACCTCCTCCTGGGCGGCCTGGGTGGTCTCGGATGCGAATTCGCTCATGGTCTACACCGTATTCGGCCCTTCTGACACACCGGTGTGATGGTGGTGCCGCCAACTCGTTCGCCATTCGTCCGAGCGATGCACGTTCGTTATAAATGCCATAGCATGTTCGGTGCTTCCGGACCTTTCGCCGCGTAGCGGTCGAGATCGAGGGTGGGTCGTTCGTGGACAGTCCTGTGTTCAACGACGCGTCGGGCACGCGCGCGTCCGCGATCCAGTGGGGCAGCCGGATCTTCCTCGCCCTGGTGGTGCTGCTGGGCACCGCCCTCGCCCTCACCCTCAGCACCCATGTCAGCGTCCCCGGGCTGGAGCGGCTCGTGCCCGGTCTGGACGCCAAGGAGGTGCGTCCCGTGGTGCGCACGGTTCCGTCGGACCCGTCTGAGCGCGCCAACGTGGCGACCGGATCGGGATCGACCCACCCGCGGCCGACCACCCAGCCGACGACCAGCCGGGCCAGCGTGTCGACGGCCGATGCGAGAAAGTCCGTCGACGCCCGCCGGGCGGTCGGTACAACTGTTCCGTCAGCGGCCGAGCCGTCAAGCGCGTCGAGTGTCCGGCCGACGACCGTAGTTCCGACCGCGTCCGCGCGACCGACCGTGCGGGCCGGTGGTCAAGGAACCGTGAAGCCGCGGAACCCGAAGGCCGCGACGCCAAGCCCACCCGACCAGCAGGCACCGGGCCAGACGCGGACACCAGATCCCAGACCGACCACCGACAGCGGCTGACCGGCGAGGATGAGCCGCCGACCGAACCCTGATCCACCGCGGACGCACTGGGTGCTGCTCTCGGTCCTGATGGTCATGCTGCTGGTCGCCCTGCTGATCTCCGGGATGGCCAACGGTCAGGTCGGCGAGGGCGCCCGTTCTCCCGCCTCCCGGGCCACCGGCGGCTGGGTACCGGAGACCATCCGAGGCGGTGGTCCGGTGATCGATGCCAAACATCCGCAACAAGCAGGCCTGAGCGTTCCGGACCGGCACATCGTCCTGACGTTCGACGACGGACCCACGGCGTACACGGCCGAGATCCTCGACGTGCTCGCCGACGAGGGCGTGCCGGCCACCTTCTTCGTGGTCGGTGCCCAGGCGGCCGACCGCCCCGACCTGCTGCGCCGGATGTACGCCGAGGGTCACGAAGTCGGCGTGCACACCTTCACCCATGCCAACCTGGCCAACGTGACCGCGCTCCGACAGCGCATCGAGCTCGACCAGACCCAGCTCGCGATCGCGGCTGCGACCGGCCGGATGACGGGGCTGCTGCGGCCGCCGTACTCCTCCGAGGTCTCGGCGATGCTCCCGTCCGACTGGCGGGCGCTCAGCCGGGCCCAGGGTTACTGGGTCGTCTACACCGACCGGGACACCCGGGACTGGGAACAGCGCGGGGCGGACGAAATCGCCCGGTCCGCACTGCCTCGCGGCAACGAGGGAGCGATCGTCACGATGCACGACGGTGGCGGGGACCGCGACCAGACGGTCGCCGCCCTGCGGGTGATGATCGATGAGCTGCGGGCGCGCGGTTACACCTTCGACACGGTGAGCTCGGCAGTCGGACTCTCCTCGCCCTGGCACGTCGCCTCGCCGGCGCAACGCCTGCAGGGACAGCTGATCAGCGGAGTCGTCCGCCTCTCCACGCTGTGCGTCATGCTGCTCAAGATCGCCTTCCTGCTGCTGGCGGCCCTAGCCGTGACCCGCACCGTGCTCCTGGTCGTGGTCGCCCGCCGTCACGAGGAGGAACACGGCCCGGTCCGTCCTGGCTTCGCCGGACCATGGCCGGCGGTGTCGGTCGTCGTTCCCGCTTACAACGAGGAGGTCGGCATCGCCGCGACCGTGATGTCGCTGGCCTCCTGCGACTACCCCGAGCTGGAGATCGTCGTCGTCGACGACGGCTCGACCGACGCGACGGCCGCGATCGTCGCCCGCCTGAGGATTTCGGGAGTCCGGCTGGTCCGGCAGGCCAACGCCGGGAAGCCCGCCGCCCTCAACGCCGGCATCCGCGCGGCCCGGCACGACGTTCTGGTGCTGGTCGATGGGGACACCGTGTTCGAACCGGACACGATCAAGGCCCTGGTCCGACCGCTGGCCGAAGCGCGGCGATCCCTGGTCGGGGCGGTCTCGGGCAACACGAAGGTCGGTAACCGACGTGGGCTGCTCGGCCAGTGGCAGCACACCGAGTACGTCATCGGCTTCAACCTCGACCGTCGCTTGTTCGACGTGCTGCAGTGCATGCCCACCATCCCCGGAGCCATCGGCGCGTTCCGGCGGGAGGCGCTCGCCGGCGTCGGGGGCGTCAGCGAGGACACCCTCGCCGAGGACACCGACCTCACGATGGCGATCTGTCGCGCCGGATGGCGGGTGGTCTATGTGCCCGAGGCCCGCGCCTGGACCGAGGCGCCGGCCACCCTGGGCCAGCTCTGGCGACAGCGCTACCGATGGTGCTACGGGACGATGCAGGCGATGTGGAAGCACCGCGGCGCGGTCCGGCAGTCCGGTGCCGCCGGAAGGCTGGGTCGCCGGGGACTTCCCTACCTGTTCGTCTTCCAGGTGTTGCTACCGCTGCTCGCACCGATCATCGACGTTGCCACGGCGTACGCGATCTTCTTCGCCCAGACCCCGGAGGTGGCTGCCGTCTGGCTGGCGTTCCTGGCCATGCAGCTGCTCGCCGCCGGTTACGCCTTCCGGCTCGACGGCGAGCCGCTCCGACCACTGTGGAGCCTGCCCCTGCAGCAGTTCGTCTACCGGCAGCTGATGTACCTCGTGGTGGTCCAGTCGGTGGCCAGCGCCTTCTACGGGCTGCGGCTGCGCTGGCAGGCGATGCGGCGGACCGGGGAGATGGACGCGGTCCCCGTATCGGTCGCCGCCGGCCCTCCCCCCTCCTATGACCACGTTCGCGCGTCAAGGCGGTAGACGAGTGTCTCAGCGCCTCTGCGGACCCTCGTTAGCCGTCTTGACGCGTCAAACGTGGAACGGAGTCAGGGCTCAGCCCACGTCGCGGCGCCGGAAGATGAGCACCGATCCGGTGACCACGACGGTCAGCACCACCGCCCAGTAGAGCAGTCCGGCCGGCAGACTCAGCGTCCGCTCGAGGAACTCGGTCTCCAGCCCGCGGTCGGTCAGCCGCTGTTCGGGAATCGAGTAGGCATGTCCGTTGCCGAGGATGGCGGAAAGGTTGCCTTCGGCGGACCACGGGGTCAACCTCTGCGCCCACGCCGCGTTTTGCAGGATGCCGTTCCGCAGCACCCACAGCAGCAGGTAGCCGAGCAACACGCCGAGCGCCGCCGCGGTGTGCCGGGTGACCAGCCCGGCGCAGAAACCCAGCACGGCGATGATCGTCACCACCAGCAGTCCGCGGGCCACGGTGCCTACATGCTCACCCAGCGTGCTCAGCTCACCGCCGTGCCCGACGCTGATCAGGGCCGCGACGCCCAGGGTCAAGGCCGACGCGAGAGCGCTGACCACCACGGTGAAGATCACGATCGCGACGAGCTTCGCGGCGAAGACGGCACCGCGACGAGGCACGAAGCTCAGCCAGTTGGCGATCGCCCCGGTGGTGAACTCCGCGCCGATGAACGAGGCGGCCAGCACGAACAGGGTCAGCGCGGTCATCAGCACGGCAAGCAGCGCGGCGACCTCACCGATCTCGTCGAACGGGGTGGCCTCCAGCCCGTAGTCCTCGGCCTGCGGCTGCTGCCAGTTGGCGGCGCAGATCTGCGGCGTACCA
>DASQUF010000467.1:0-2934 GCA_035641435.1 Propionibacteriaceae bacterium
GGCGGCGGTGCCGCTGATCCGCCGGTCGCCGGTGGCCAGGTTCTCCTGGAAGACCAGCCCCCGGGCGTCGCTCATCGGGTAGAGCCCGGCGTAGTAGTCGGCCAGGAACCGCCGGTGCTCGTAGCCGTTCAGCCCGACCGAGGCCGCGTCCTCGTCGCTGATCGCCCAGCCGATGTCGTCGTGGCAGCGCAGGTAGGTGCCCCACACCGTCGTCGGTGGCTTGGCCGGGAACCGGTTCAGCGCCGCGCAGAACAGCCGGGTGTCCTTGGCCGCCAGGGCCGACCAGATCTGCACCATCAAGGAGTTCTGGTACGCCAGGTCGCTGACCTTGCCCGCGTGCTTGCCGACCCCGAGGTAGGGGGCGAGGTCGGCCGGCCCGACGATCGCCTCGGCCTTGAAGATCAGCGCGGGGGCGCCGATCCGGGCCACCGCGCGCAGGGCCTGGGTGATCGCGTGCACCTCGGGCTGGTTCTGGCAGTTGGTGCCCATCCGCTTGAAGAGAAACGCGATCGCGTCCAGCCGCAGGCACTCCACGCCGAGGTTGGCCAGCCACAGGATCAGGTCGGCGAACTCGTAGAACACCTCCGGGTTGCGCCAGTTGAGGTCCCACTGCCAGGTGTTGAAGGTGGTCCAGACCCAGGAGGCGGACTCCTCGTCGTAGGTGAAGTTGCCGGGCGCGAAGTCGGGAAAGACCTCGGGCAGCGAGCGCTCGTAGGCGTCCGGCAGCTCTCGGTCGGCGAACAGGTAGAAGTACTCGCGGTAGAACCGGTCGCCAGCCCGGGCGTTGACCGCCCACTGGTGCTCGGCGGCGACGTGGTTGAGCACCAGGTCGAGGGTGAGCGAGATGCCCTGGGCCCGCAGGGTGGTGGCGAGGTCGCGCAGGTCCTCGATGGTGCCCAGGTCCTCGCGGACGGCGCGGTAGTCCATCACCGCGTACCCGCCGTCGTTCTGTCCTGGTCGGGGCTTGAGCAGCGGCATCAGGTGCAGGTAGGTGACGCCCAGCTCGGCCAGGTAGTCGACGCGGTCGGCGACGCCCTTGAGGGTGCCACCGAACATGTCGGCGTAGCTGGCGTAGCCGAGCATCTGCTGGTGCTGGAACCAGTGCGGGTCGGCGTGCCGGCGGAGGTCGAGCAGGCGCAGGTCGGCGGACCGCTCACGGAAGTTGCGAGCAGCGATCTCGACCAGCCGGTGGGCCATCTCCGGCGCGTGGTCCGGATACGCCCCGGCCAGGCCGGTGAGCAGGTCTGGCCAGTAGCGCTGCAGCCGCGTGGCAAAGACCACCTGATCATGGGGCGGCTCGCCTTCGAGCAGCGGCGCCACGTCGGGAACAGTCATCGTCGGCCACGTTATTGGACCAGCATGTGACTGGCCAGATGGGATGGCCCGAGGAAGCGCAACCGGATGTGGAAAGATGGTCAAACGTGCGTATCACTGTCGATCTCGACGAAGATCTACTGCTCGCCGTTGAGGAACGGCGTACGGCCTGCAAGACCACCGGCCAGGTACTCGCTGAGCTGGCCCGCCAGGCCCTTCGTACTTCCCCCGCACCCGAGCTCCCCTCCATCTCCTCCAGCCGCGGCGGCGTCCTCCGCGACGACGAGGATCGCGTACCCACGCTGACCCGGGCCTGACCGGGCCGGTTCGCTGTAGGAGCGTTCGCACAGCGTCCTCCCGTAGCCGGGGGGAACGTTGCGAACAGGAGAGACCGCCCCATGATCAGCCCGCCTTGAGCTCCTTGCGACCGAGCCTGAGCCGTTTCTTGAACTCCTCGAGGAACGCTTCGCGCAGCTGCTCGTTGTCCATCGCCCCGCCGACGGAGGAGAACGCGCCCCTGGCCGCCCGCTGGCAGATGGTCAGCCAGGCCTGGCCCATGGCGTAGGTGAAGGTCGAGGCCACACCGGCCCCGACCACCCCGCCGACCACCGTGCCCGCGCCGGGAACCATCTTGAGCAGCCCGGTGAACGCCGCCCGGCCGGCCTGCGTCGCGGCGGTGGTCGAGACCACCGCCATCAGGGCGGCCCGCTCGAACTTGATCGTGTAGATCTGAGCGATCCGGGCCATCATGCCGAGCTGGATCGGCACCAGCAGCGTGGCGTCGGAGAACGGGATCGGGGTCGCGGCCGCCGCGGCGGCGGCCCCGGCGGCGCCGGTTATGTACTTCCGCGCCGCCTCCGCTTTCCGGTCGTAGTCAATCTGCTGCGCCGCGACGAGCGCTCCGTGCGCGCCCTCGGGCGCGACGCGAAAGGTGGCATCGAGCACTTCCTGCAGTCCGTACGCGGTCTGCCCGGCGAACTCGTCGGCCTTGGCGTAGGTCATGAACGGGCGGCCGCCAGCGATGGGCAGCCGGCGGGCCATGATCTGCTCGGCCAACAGGACCGCGTCCGGGTGGAAGTGGCCGTGGCCGGTTTCGGGGTCCCAGCGGCGCGGCACCTGGGTGAGCACCACGAGCACCGGCAGGCCCATCTCGTCCAGCCGACGGACGAAGTCGGCCTCGGTGTCCTCGAACCGCCGGTCCATGCCGCGGACGCAGTACCACGCCACGTGGATCTGCTCGCTCAGCGGCAGCCGCCGCATCTGGGCCATCGCCTTGCCGAGCTCGGACAGGATCTCCTTGCTGTCCCGCCCCACCTCCAGCCCCTGGTTGTCGACGATGCCGAGGTGGCCGATCTTGTCCAGGTAGAGATGGCTGCCCCGGGTCACCGGCTCGCCGATCCCGGTCCGGGCGACCTCCTCGCCGAAGATGGCGTTGATCAAGGTCGACTTGCCCACCCCGGTCTTGCCGAAGATTGCCAGGGTGAACCGTCCCAGGGCCGCGTCCTGCTTGTCGTACTCGGCCCGGAACGAATCCCGGAACCAGTCTGGGCTGCCGGCCATGGGCCTAAGCGTACGGGTGCACATCTGTGCGGGACGGGACCGGATGACGGCCGTATATCC
>DASQUF010000468.1:0-16775 GCA_035641435.1 Propionibacteriaceae bacterium
ATCACCACGAGCTGGATGAGGCTCAGGTTGAGAGCAGTACCGGGGGTGCTGATTCGGCTGAGGGCGAGGATGTGGCCGGCGTAGACCACGGCCGAGGCCACGGTGAGCAGCTCGCCATACCCGGTGGAGACGCCGGTCAGGGACAGCACGCCCAGTCCGACGGTGGCCAGGACGACCGCGGCCCAGGTGGTGCCACGGATCCGCTGCCGCAGGATCGCCGCGCCGAGCAGCGGCGTGGCCACCACGTAGAGCCCCGTGAGGAACCCGGACACGCTGGCCGCGGTGTGGGCCAGGCCCAGCGTCTGCAGGATCTGAGCGCCGCCGTAGAGCACACCCAGGCCGGCGCCCTGCACCAGGAGTGGGCGGCTCAGTCGGAGCTTTAGCCGCAGCAGAGCCGCCAGGCCCAGGCTGGCCAGCGCGAAGCGGACCGCCAGCAGGTCGGCCACCTCGATCCGGGTGACCACGTCCTTGATCAGGAAGAAGGTCGAGCCCCAGATCGCGGTGACGACGAGCAGGGCCAGCGTGGCCGGCCGCATGGGCGATGCTCAGACGACGTACAGGGTGATGGTGGAGCCCTTCGGCGCCTGGCTTCGAGCCCGCGGGCCGGAGAACGCCACGTAGCCCAGCCCGAGGTAGTTGATCGCGACCGGTCGCACCCGAGTCTTGAACCCCTTCTTGGCCATCACCTGCTCCGCGGCCATGATGCCCATCCGCGAGACGTTCGGGACTCGGACCAGCACCGGTCCGAGGGACTCGGTCAGCGTGATGGTGTCGCCGCGTTGGCCCTCCCCGGACGTCGGGTCCTGGGCGAGCACCAGGCCCTTGGCCACCTCGTCGGAGTGCTGCCGCTCGACCGCGACGCGGAACCCGGCCCTGCCCAGGGCCGCCTCCGCCGCGCTGAACTTCTCGCCGACGTAGTTCTTGACCGGGATGGGGGCGGGGCCCTTTGAGACCACCAGGTCGATCTCGGTGCCCCGCTTGAGCGAGGAGCCGGGCTTCTTCGATGCGCTGATCACCACGCCGTCCCGGACGGTGTCGCTGTACTGTTCGTTGACCTCGTCAAGGCTCAGGTTCGCCCGCTGCACGGCCGTCTCCGCGGCGTCCCGAGAGAGGCCGACGACGGTGGGCATGGCGAAGCGCTCAGGGCCCCCGGACACCGCGGCCACCATCCGGCCGCCCTTCAGGATCTTGCTGCCGGCCGATGGGTCGGTCTCGATCACCCTCCCGGGCGGCACCGACTCGCTGAAGTCCTCGGTGAACTGGATATCGAGGCCCGCCCGGTCCGCCACCCGCTCGGCCTCGGACTGACTGAGCGAGGCCAGCGCCGGCGTGCTGGTGAAGCGGCCGGTCGTGAGGTACCAGCCAGCCACGGCTACGCCGGTCGTGAGCAGCAGGACCAGCAGTAGGGCAACCACACCACGGCGCCGCCGGCGGACCTGCCGTTGGCGCTGCCGGGCGATGCGTTCCCCGTCGCTGAGAGCCGGATCCGGGCGGGGCAGTGGGCGAGGGAGCGGTGCCGGGGGCGGCGCCTCCAGCACGGTCGGCGGACTGGGCACCGACGACGGCACGAGCTGGGTGGGTTCGTAGTCGGCCCGGTCGCGCCGGCCCGAGGGAGCGGCGGGCGCCGCGGCCGCCGTCCGCAGGTCGCGGACCAGCTCCGGGTCGTCCCGTCGCCCATCGCGCAGTGCGGACTGCACACGCCGAACCTCGGTGAGCAGTACCCGCGCGTCGGCCGGGCGGGCGCTCGGTGTCCGGGACGTGGCCCGGGCGACCAGGGCGTCCAGGTACGGCGGGACCGGCCCCGCGGTGGGGAAGCGGGACGGAGCGGGGACGTCGGCGTGCACATGCGCGTACGCGACCTGGATCGGCGTGTCGCCGGTGTGCGGCTTACGTCCGGTGAGCAGCTCGAACAGCACAACACCGGTGCTGTAGACGTCGGAGCGCGCGTCGGCCTGACCCGAGACCACCAGTTCGGGCGGCAGGTAGGAGACCGTCCCGATCAGCAGGCCCTGGGTCGCCGTCGAGGTCTGCGAGGAGATGGCCTTGGCCAGTCCGAAGTCGGCGACCTTGATCTGGCCGCGGTCGCTGATCAGCACGTTCTCCGGCTTGACATCGCGGTGGACTAGACCGGCATCATGGGCGGCGGCCAGGGCGGCCAGCACCGGCTCGATCACCTCCAGCGCACGCAGCGGTAGCATCGGCGCCTCGCGGTTGATCACGTCGCGGAGGGTGTGGCCGTCGACGTGCTCCATCACGATGTACGGGCGGCTGCTGTGACCCTCGATCAGGTCCGAGCCCTGGTCGAACACCGCGACCACGTTGGGATGGGCCAGCCGGGCGGCGGCCCGGGCCTCGCGGTCGAACTTGCGGGCGAACTCGGCGTCGTCGCCCAGCCCGACGTGCATCACCTTGACCGCGACGGTGCGGGTGAGCCGGGTGTCGACGGCGCGATAGACGGTGGCCATGCCGCCGCGGGCCAGGCGCTCGGTGATCTGGTAGCGACCGTCGAGCAGCCGACCCACCAACGGGTCGCCGACAGTCGTCATGCTCACGCCTGCTCCAAACACGGTGGGGAAGTTGGCCGTGTTGGCCGTGGCGCCGAGTCTAAGAGTCGGCTCGTGCCCGCCCGGCCACGGCGCGCCGGGTGAGGGTGATTCTCCCCGCACCTGGCCAGCATGCCGGATGAAGACAAGGTTCGGCGGTATCGACGGCGAGCGTCGGGTAGGGACGGCGGTCCTGTCTGGACGACCGAGCGAGAACGGGTCACAGAGGGACCTCGCGAGAGAGATCCGGCCGTTCAAGCGCGGGAGGAAGACAGAAGCTTCGGCCATGGTGACGGCTCGCCTCCGTCACCGGTTCCCCTCTCCGCAGGCCATGACCTTTGGCCAAGCATCGTCGTTTCGGCCGCCAGGTTATACGGGCTTCGCGATGACGTTGAAGCGCGGTTCCGGTGCAAACAGGAAGGACCAGACACCGTGGAGGACACCGACAACCTCCCAGGTCGAGTACACCGGCATCAGCAGCACGAGCAACACCGGCTCCCACCAGACACGCCTAGCGTGCGCCGACGACAGCGCGTTCAGCTTGAGGCCCTCCCAGTACAGCCAGATCCAGAAGGCGATGTTAGTCGTCCAGAGCGGGATGAGGACGGCGCTCAGCGGAGCCGTCTCGAAGGTTCCGGTGACGGTGCACAGCAGCAGCACGAAGCCGGGATGGCAGAGCGGTGAACAGGCCCAGACGATCGTGTTGTGCAGCATCAACGCCCGCCGCCGGCGGTCTACGCCAGGAACGCCGGGGCGCTCATGGTCGGCGACCAGCGCCAGTAGTCCCCAGACCCACCGCGCCCGCTGTCGTACGAAGTCCGACACGGTTGCTGGGCTCGCGCCAAATGACCGCGCCGGGATCCACCCACTGCGACCGGGGTGTCGCGCGCAGAAGCGCAGCGCGAAATCGGCGTCCTCAACTAGGGTGCGTGGCCCGTAGTCCCAGCCAATCTCCGCCTCCACTGAGGCACGGATCAGCAACATCTCTCCGTGCAACCCGGCCCGAGGCGACCCGCTGCCGGTAAGAGCCGAGAACAGACTTATGTCGCAGCCAGGCCGTACCGCATCGGCCAGCCAGATCAGCCGATTAGGTGCCAGCTCCCGCGGGTAGCACAAGATACCTTGCGCCAAGTCGAGCGCTTCGCTTCCGCGGGCGTTCTGGTCGTGGATGAACCGGGCGACCTCGGAGGCAGTGTCCGGCGCGAGCCCCGTGTCGTCGTCCATGTGCAGCACCCACACATCCGGGCACGCCTCACCACGGAGGGTGCGCTGCAGGTCGGCGAAGCAATTGGCCCGGGCCTTGAAGCGCGTTCCGTGATAGGTCTCGAAGCTGACGGGCACCGTCAGAATCCGCAGCTCCGGCGTACCGGAGGCCAGTGCGTTGATCTGGGCCTGAGCGGGGCACATGTCCTCGACAACGAGATCGATCGAGAGTCGCGGGAAGTGCGGCCTCAGCGACTCTCGTACGGACTCGACGACCCGCCGTAAGGCAGGCAGCGTGTCGAGCCGGCCGATCGTCGGGATGACGACGATCAGCCGTTCCGACACGGGAAGCACCGCCTCACCGAACCGCCGCCGCATGGGCTGGAGCGTCCAGTAGGCCCGCCACGCGCCGTACAGTCCGATGACGGAGGTTCCGATTGGCAGGGTCCACGCGATCGCGACAAAGGCGCTGACCGCATTGAGGGACGAGGAGTGAAACCACGTCCATAGGTTGACCGAGGTCCAGATCCCGAAGGCGACGGCGAACGAGGCAAATTGCCAGTGATAGTCCGCCAGGCCCTTCTGGATCGGCTTGCGATCGGCGCTGTGGAGGGCGAGCTCGATCGAGGGCTGCTTGCTCATGAGCGTCATGCGTCACCTCCAATCACGCGTAGCCGGCCGCCTCCGATCGGTGGCCGAAGCCGCGGTCAGCTATGTGCTCGCATGGGAGAGAGGGAGAGAAGCACTCTTGATACCTGTCCGAAACCTGATGGAGCGCGCAACTCCAACAAGTACCATTTACCTGCACGGACGATCTTGTTGCGCCTGCTCCCGTGCATTACCCGCGGACGTCGAGGGGTCGCGCGATGTATGGGCACGACAACCGCATCTTTGTCAGTTACCGCCGGGTAGAGACCGGGCATGTCGCTGGTCGACTCGCCGATTTCCTCAGCGAGCGCGTGGGCCGGAAGCGCGTCTTCATTGATGTCGACTCGGTGCGGCCAGGAGTGGACTTCGTCCAGGAAATCGGCGACGTGATCGCGCGCTCGGACGTCCTACTCCTACTCATGGGTCCGAACTGGGCCACGACTCTCGACGCGAAGGGGCAGCGTCGGCTCGAGGATCCTGACGATTACGTCTCCCTCGAGATCCGCCTTGCCCTGGCCCGCGGCATCAATGTGATCCCCGTCCTCGTCGACGGTGCGGAGATCCCCGATGCCGCCGCGCTTCCGGAGGATCTCCGTCCGGTGACACGTCGCGGCGGCGTCCGCCTGGACCACGAGACGTTCCAGGCCGACGCGACATCCCTGGCTGAGCGCCTACGCTTGAGCCGCCGACCGTGGCTCTCGCGCCGCGCCCTGCTGCGCCTCTCTACAGGTGTGGCTGCCCTCGGCGCCGCAGGAGGCATCGGGGGTTGGGCGCTCCTCCGGCCTGAGCCAGGGCCCAAGCCGAGTTGGGTCTTCCGCACCGAGGGGTCGGTCTACTCCTCTCCGGCGGTGGTCGACGACGCCGTCTACATCGGCAGCAACGATCAGTCCCTGTATGCACTTGATGCCGCCAGCGGTGACCTCCGCTGGACCTACCGAACCGAGGGTGCCGTGACGTCGTCCCCGGCGGTGTGGGCGGACACGGTCTACGTCGGGTCCAATGACAACTACTTGCACGCGATTGAGCGGGCAACGGGAGCGCGTCGCTGGGCTTACCGAACGGGCGGCGTGCTCCACTCCTCCCCTTGGGTGGACGGGGGAGTCGTGTTTGTCGGCAGCCGGGACAACCAGCTTCACGCCGTCGACGCGCACAGCGGGCAAATGCGGTGGCGCTTCGCCCGCGGTGGATGGTTCAACTCCTCGCCCCTGGTTCTGGACGGTGTCGTCTACGTCGGCTGTCGAGACCACAACGTGTACGCCCTCGACGCGCACAACGGGAAGGTGCGGTGGAAGTACACCACAGGCAGCACGATCGACTCTTCAGCCACCGTCGCCGGCCACGTGGTCTATATCGGCGGTGACGACCACAAGCTCCACGCCTTGGAATCGGCCACCGGGAAGTGGATCTGGGAGTACCCGGCCCAAGGCGGAATCGTCTCTACTCCAGTCGTGGTCAACAACGTCGTGTACGTCGGGTCAGACGATGGCAATGTCTACGCCTTGGACGCCGATACCGGTCGTAAGCGGTGGCATCACGCGGCAGGTAACGGATTCCGCTCCTCGCCTGCGGTGCTCGATAATCGCGTCTATATCGGCAGTCGCGACTTTCGGCTCTACTGTCTCGATGCCGCCGCTGGAACCCTCCTCTGGAGCTACCGCACGGGCGCACCGATCGACGACTCTTCTCCCGCGCTAGGCCAGGGCCTGGTCTTCGTCGGAAGCCTGGACGGCGCTGTGTACGCGCTGCCGACCTGACCGATCGGAAGCAATCACTAAGCAACGGCTCCTTCCCGACTGGTCACCCGACGGCCAACGGCTGGTGTTGCTACTCATGGCGCGGACCCACTGAGCCGCTGTACGGGTCCTGAAGCCACTCGCGACCACCGCCCGTCTCGGCCACCCCCCGATCGTCGTGGCGCGAGATGATGAGTCGCGTGGAGCTTGGTCTGACGACTTTCGCGGAGATCACCGACGACCGCACGACGCCCGGCGAGCGGCTCCGGCAGGTGGTCGCCGAGGCGCGCTTGGCCGACGAGCTGGGCCTCGACGTCTACGGCGTCGGGGAGCATCACCGGCGGGATATGGCGGCCTCGGCGCCCGAGATCGTCCTAGCCGCCATCGCCGGGGGCACCGAGCGGATCAAGCTGTCCAGCGCGGTCACCGTGCTGAGCTCGGCTGACCCCGTCCGAGTGTTCCAGAGCTTCGTCACCCTGGACCTGCTCTCCGGCGGCCGGGCGGAGCTGATGGCCGGTCGCGGGTCGTTCACCGAGTCCTTCCCGCTGTTCGGCTACTCGCTGGGGGACTACGACGCGCTCTTCGCCGAGAAGCTCGACCTGCTGCTGGCCCTGCGTGAGGACCAGCCGGTCACCTGGTCCGGCAAGTTCCGAGCGCCGCTGGAGGAGGCGGTGGTGCACCCGCGGCCGGAGGGTCGGCCGCTGCCGATCTGGATAGCGGTGGGCGGTACCCCGAACTCCGTCATCCGGGCAGGGACGCTCGGCCTGCCGCTGGCCCTGGCGATCATCGGTGGACAGCCGTCGTCCTTCGTTCCACTGGTCGACCTTTACCGGCGGGCGCTCGAGTACGGCGGGCACGACCCGGCGACGCCGGTCGCCGTGCACAGTCACGGGTACGTGTTCGACGACGAGGCCGCCGCCCGCGCGGAGTTCCTGCCGGCGTACCGGCGCACGTTCACCAAGATCGGCCGGGAACGCGGCTGGCCGCCGATGTCGGAGGCCCAGGTGGAGTCGCTGATCGGTGCGGACGGCGCGCTGTTCTTCGGCACCCCGGCGACCGTGGCGGCCAAGATCAACCAGCTCACCCGGAGCATGGGCATCGATCGGTTCGAGATGCACACCTCCCACGTCGGCCACGACCTGACGATGCGCTCGATCGAGCTGTTCGGCAGAGAGGTCGCTCCCTTGGTCAGATGACCGCTCGCACCCGGCCCCGCGTCGTCGAGCCTCGGTAAGGCTGAGCCGGGTTCGATCTGGACGAATGGGCTCCTCGCGCAGCCCGCGACCCCTTCCCGTACACCCCGCATCGCCATCCGCCCTCGCAGGCTCCGGCTCCCGCCAGACCCGTCCACGCTCCGCGGAGTGTCCGTTAGGAGTCACCCGCTGCGCTCCTCTCCAGCCTTCGGGCAGCGGGCCCGCATTAGGGTGACCTCGTGACTGCACTGATGGGGCTGGACGCGAGGCTCCGGCTGGCCAAGCTCTACCTGATCACCGACGCACGGACCAAGCAGGGCGACCTGACCGACTTCCTTCAGGCGGCGTTCGCCGGTGGGGTCGACATCGTGCAGATCCGCGAAAAGGCCATGTCGCGGGAGGCCGAGCTGGAGGTTCTCGAGCTGGCCCGAACCACGGCCGTGCTGCGCCAGAAGATCGTCTGCGTGAATGACTCGGCCGCCCTGGCCGGTGAGTTCCACGCCGACATGCTGCACCTGGGCCAGGCGGACGGCCCGTCGGCGCCGGCCCGCAAGCAGCTGCACCGCTGGGCCCTGCTGGGCCGCTCCACTCACAGCAGCGCCGAGGTCGACGCCGCCCTCGCGGACCAGGACGTTGACTACCTGACGGTTGGGCCGGTGTACGCCACCTCGCTCAACCCGGCGTACCCACCGGTCGGGCTGGACCCGGTACGGCACGCCGCCCGCGCCGCCCCGGCCTCGGTGATCACATCGAAGCCGTTCTTCGCCGTGGGCGGGATCGGGCTGGACACCATCGACGCGGTGATCGAGGCCGGTGCCCGACGGGTCGCGGTGGTCAGCGCGATCACCATGGCATCCGATCCGCAGGAGGTCGCGCAGCAGTTGCGCCGCCGGCTGCAGGATGCCTGGGACGCCGACCCGGCGACCGAGCGCTACATCATGCAGGCGCTCGCCGGAGCCGGCTCCACCCGTTAAGGTCCTGGCTCACCGGGCCCAGTGGCGCGACGCCCAGGCACGCACCTCGCAGCGTTCTCCTCGGTCGCGTTGCGACTCGGCAGCCCTCCCTCGTCGGCCTTGCGATGCACGCACCGGAACGCCGTCAAACGGCAAGGAACCTGGCCGACACGCCACTAGAACTCCCGGCGTACCGCGGCGTCGGCCAGCGCGGTCAGGCCCGCCCGGCCCTCGTCGGTGATGTCGGCGTCCTGCAGGGCCTTGAGGGCCCGCTCGTAACCCTCGTTGATCATGGACTCGACCGCCTCGCGGGCTCCGGTGTCAGTGATCAGCTGCTGCAGCTCGGCCACGCCGTCGGCCGTCAGGCCCGGGTCGCCGAGCCGCTGCAACAGCAGCCGCTGGCCGGCCTCGTCGGCGTGCGCGTACGCGTGGGCGATCAGCACGGTCCGTTTGCCCTCGCGCAGGTCGTCCCCGCTCGGCTTGCCGGTCAGCTGCGAGTCCCCGAACACCCCGAGCAGGTCGTCCCGGAACTGGAACGCCCGGCCCAGCGGGGACCCGTACGCCCCGAGCGCGTAGTACAGCTCGTCGTCCCCGCCGCCGAGCGCGGCCCCCATCTGGGCCGGTCGCTGCACCGTGTACCGGGCGGCCTTGTACTCGACCACCCGGCTGGCGTCGTCCAGAGCCAGCTCGATGCTCGGTCGCAGCGAGTCGATCGCCGGCGCACGCTGCCGCAGCGGATGGGCCTGGGCCACGATGTCGAGGTACTGGCCGCAGGTCACCTCGGTGCGCATCGCCTCCACGATCGGAAGGGCCCGCTCCAGCACGGTCTGGTCGAGCCCGGCCGCGTGCAGCATCTGCGCCGACCACATGACCAGCAGGTCACCGAGGATGATCGCCCCGGCCTTGCCGAAGGCCTCCGAGTCCCCGAGCCAGGCGGCGTTGGCGTGCAGCGCCTCGAACTGGCGGTGGGCAGCGGGCCGACCACGGCGTAGGTCGGAGGCGTCCATCACGTCGTCGTGCACCAGCGCACTGGCGTGCAGCACGTCCAGGCTGGCCGCGGCGGTGAGCAGGCTGCTCAGCTCGAACTCGTCCGGCAGTCCGGCGGCGGCGACGTAGCCCCAGACGCAGAACGCCGGGCGGAGCCGTTTGCCGCCGCAGAGCAGCTGGCTGGCCATCAGCTGGACGGGGACGAGCTCGGGTCCCATCGACTCCAGGACACCGGACTGCTCGGCCAGGAAGGCCGTCAGCTCGGCCGAGATCGCCTCCCGGAACCCCTGCGACAGCGGGTTGGTGGCGTCGAGGACCGTCTCGGCGGTGGCGGGCGAGGCAGGGTGGACCACGGGTCGAGCCTACGGACGAGTGGATCAGCGCCCAACTAGGGCCGGGTCGGCCCACACGATCTCAGTGTCGCGCCCAGGGCTGTTCAAAAGCAGGTCGTGCCCCTCGGTTGGCACATAGGGTGTGCGCATGCCGGTGCGCTCCGCCACCATCGCCGACCTGTTGCGGGCCGGTGAGCGCCCTCTGTTCTCCTTCGAGTTCTTCCCACCCAAGGACGAGATCCAGCAGCGCCAGCTGTGGCAGACGATCCGCGAGCTGGAAAGTCTGGGTCCGGACTTCGTGTCGGTCACCTACGGAGCGAGCGGCTCGACCCGGGACCGCACCATCCGTGCCACCGAGGCCATCGCCCAGCACACCACGCTGCGTTCGGTGGCCCACTTGACGTGCGCCAGCCAGAGCCGTGACCAGCTGCGCCGGGTGATCGGCTCGTACGCCGCGGCCGGTGTCCGCCACGTGCTGGCGATCCGCGGGGACATGCCGGGCGGGCCGCGGGTGCCGTTCGAGGTTCATTCCGACGGCCTGAACAACGCCACCGAGCTGGTCGCGATGGTCCGTGAGCTGGGCAGCTTCTGCGTTGGCGTCGCGGCGTTCCCCGATCCGCACCCGGAGCAGGGTGATCCCGATCTGGACGCGCGGATCCTGGCTGAGAAGGCCAAGGCGGGGGCCAGCTTCGCCATCACCCAGCTGTTCTTCACCGCCGCCAACTACTTCTCGCTGGTCGACCGGGTGCGGGCCCTGGGCTGCGACCTGCCGATCATCCCGGGGATCATGCCGATCACCAACGTGAAGCAGGTGGAACGGTTCGCGGAGCTCTCCGGGGCGGCGCTACCGAGCTCGGTGACCGAGCGGATCCATGCGGTGGCCGACGACCCGGACCAGGTACGCAAGGTCGGCACCATGATCGCCACCGAGCTGTCGGAGCAGCTGCTGGCCGGCGGTGCCCCCGGCCTGCACTTCTTTACCCAGAACCGTTCCCGAGCGACCCGAGAGATCTACGCCAACCTGCACCAGGAGCGGCGTCGAGCGTGACCAGCCGCTGCGTCGGCCGGGTCAGCGCGACGTAGAGCGCGCGGACGCCGCCGGGCGCGGTGGCGACGATCTGGTCGGGCTCGACCACCAGCACCGCGTCGTACTCCAAACCTTTGGAACCGGTCGGGCTGACCACCCGGACCCGGTCCGACGGCAGCGCACCGGCCGCCGTCAGCTCGTCGGTCAGCTCGGCCAGCCGGGGCTGCGGGACGATGACCCCGACTGTGCCCTCGACCTCGGCCAGCAGGTCGAGCACCTCGTCGGCCGCCGTCGCCGCCAGGCCGTCCGGACCCGCGACCGCCAGCCGGGGCGTAACCCCGGTCGACCGCACGGCCTGCGGCCGGTCGGCCTGGGGATAGGCCGACCGCACCACCTGCGAGGCCAGGTCGAAGACCTCGGCCGGGCTGCGGTAGTTCGTGCTCATTCGGAAGTGGCGCACGGGTGAGGTGCCCACCATCTCGGTGATCGCACGGTCGGCCTCCGCCGCGTCGGGCCACGAGCTCTGAGCCGGGTCGCCGACGATCGTCCAGCTGGCGCTCGGGCCCCGGCGCCGGAGCATCCGCCACTGCATCGGCGAGATGTCCTGCGCCTCGTCGACCAGGATGTGCGCGTACGTCGCGGTGGGCGTGGCGAAGGGGTCCACCTCCCGCCGGACGGCCAGGCGGTCGGCCGTGGTCACGACCTCCGCGGCTTCCGCATCGGGGTCGAGGAAGAGCGAGACCTCCGGCTCCTCCGTCTCGGGCACCGGGCCGAGCAGGTGCACCAGCTCGTCCAGCAGCGCCCCGTCGGCCACGGTCCAGTCCGGCTGGTCACCGAGCTCGGCATAGCTGGCCGCGAGCAGGTCGCACTCGGCGTTGGACAGTAGGCCGGCGGACAGCCGCCGGACCAGGGTCGGGTCCGCCAGCCGGGCCAGCGTCTCGGTCGCCGCGACCGGCGGCCACCAGGCGTCCAGGAACCGCTCGAAGATGGCCGTGTCGGTGACCAGGTCGTCGAACTCGTCCCGGTCTTGCTCGAGCTCGGCGGGACGCACCCGCCACAGCGCGTTGAGCAAGCTCTGCTCGGCGGGGGTCCGGCCGAGGTTGACCTTGTGGTGCGCCAGTGCTTCCTGACGAATTCCGGCCAGCACGCCGCGAGGTAGCACGAGGACGTGGCCCTTGATGGTGAGCCGGAGCTCGTTCGGCCCGTCGGCAGGCGGCTCGTACGCCAGCCGGCGCAGTAGCTTCGCCATCCGCAGGCTGCCCTTGACCGCGGCCGTGGCCGGCGGGTCGAGCCGTTCGCCGCGGAGCCGCACCACGTCGAGGGCCACGCCGCCGATGGGTCTCAGGGTCACTGCGTCCTCGCCGAGAGAGGGCAGTACCCGCTCGATGTAGTTCATGAACGCGTTGCTGGGGCCGACCACCAGTACCCCGCCGGACTCGAAGCGTCGCCGGTTGGAGTAGAGCAGGTAGGCCGCCCGGTGCAGGGCGACCACCGTCTTGCCGGTTCCCGGACCGCCGCTGATCATCGTAAAGCCCTGGTAGGGCGCGCGGATCGCCTCGTCCTGCTCGGTCTGGATGGTGGCCACGATGTCGCGCATGGTGTGACCACGGGCCCGGGACAGCGCGGCCAGCAGCGCGCCTTCCCCGATCACTGCCAGGTCGCCGCGGGCGTTCTCCGCATCCAGCAGGTCGTCCTCGATGCCGACCACACGGTCGCCCGAGCAGCGCAGCACCCGGCGGCGGACGATCTGCATCGGCTGGCTCTGGGTAGCCCGGTAGAACGGCTCGGCGGCGGGCGCTCGCCAGTCGACCACCAGCGGCTCGTAATCGGCGTCGCGGACGCCGATCCGGCCGACGTAGCGCACCTCGCCGTCGGTCTTGTCCAGCCGGCCGAACACCAGGCCCTCGTGCTCGGCGTCCAGTACCGCGAGCCGCTTGGCCGCCTGGAACGCGAACACGTCGCGCTCGTAGAGCCCGGTGCCGTCCTCCTCACGCAGGTAGGACTCGCGGTCGGAGCGGTGCAAGTCGCGGCCGGCCCGGGCCAGCACCTGGGCGGACCGGGTCGCCTCGGCGAGTCGGGCGTACACCAGGTCCACGTGCGCCTGCTCGATCGCCAGTTCGCGCTCGACAGTGCTCGAGGCCTGCACGTCGGTCAAGAAAGAGGTTCCTCACACGCGCGGGACATGAACGTCTGAGTATACGGAACCGCATGGCGGCCAGGATGCTTCCGGGTCAGTCGAAGGTTCAACCCGCACTCTCGGCGGCGTTCGCTCGCCAGTAGTCCTGCACCGCGTACGCGGCCAACGCGCCGGAGAGCACCTCCGCCGACCCGCCCGGGCCGGCGGGGGAGAACGGACCGGCCACGAACAGCCCCGGGACCTCGGTGGTGACGGACGGCCGTCGAGCCCAGCTGCGCATTCCAGCCCAGGCCACACCCGCAGCCGGACGGGGCCGGGCGGTGCCGTACTCGTGGATGCTGGTCACGGTGGTCGAGCCGACGGGGCGGGCGTACGCGACGGTGGGTACACCGGTGGCGGTCAGCGTCACCGTCTCCTGCACGCCCGCGCTGGGCTGGTCGGTCAGCTCGTGCCGGACCGCCGCAGCGAGAGCTGGGCGCAGGCCGCGGACCCGCCGCCGGGTCCGTCGGGCAGCTCCGGCCGGTAGCAGGGCGTCGAAGGTGGACCAGGGGTCGACCGTGCTGACCACCGCCGACGCGGGCCGTTCCTCCGGTCCGGCGGTGACGGCGACGACCCGACCGTCATCGACCCCGATGGCGGTGACCGGGCTGTTCAGGCGGACATCGACCCGGCGCAGGCCGAGCCGCCCGACCAGGACCTCAACCAGGAGCGAGGACCGCCCGGGCTCGCCGGTCCTTCCGCCGCTCTCCTCGGCCGGCTGGACCTGCCAGCGCCCGAACGTGCGCTGCACCGACAGCTCGACCGCGGCCCAGGCTGGCGTGTCCTCCGGGGTCCCGCCCAGCCGGTGGGCGACACTGCGGACCAGAGCCTCGAGGTGCGGATGACCGGCTGAGCGGGCCAACCCGGCGACGCTCTGCCGGCCCAGCAGGTTGCGCCGGACTGCTCGGGTCAGGTCAGCCTCCCGCCGCTCGGCCTCCCAGCCCAGCGGGCGCAGGGTCTGCCAGACCTGGTCCAGCCGGTCGACCAGGTCCCGCCAGCGTTCGGCCACCGGACCGCCGTAAGCCGCCGCCAACGCGGCGTGCTGCGCCCCTCGGTCGGCCGGCCAGACCAGCCTCGCGCCGTCGGCGAAGACGATCACGGCCGGGTCGGCCGGCGCCAGTGTGTAGCCCTGCCGGGCGAGCTCAGCCTCGAGCGGCCGCCCGCTCTTGCGGAACAGGTCTCGCCAGGGCGCCGGGAACCCCAGCACCGCGGGGGCCGCGTCCACCGGCGGACCGGACGGCGACGGATGAGCCGCCCAGCGGGCGCCCAGCCGGTCGGACCGCTCGTGCAGTTCGACTGGGTACCCCAACTTGGCCAGGCGGGCGGCCGCGGCCATCCCGGCCAGTCCGCCGCCGACCACGACGACCGGTGCAGTCACGCCGGCTGCAGCCGGCGGCGAAAGGCTCGCCGGCCCCGGCGCACCCGGCCCATCACCGCAAGGGTGAGCCAGACGCCGGCGACCAACAGCACCGCGACGACGACCGCGGCCGCCACCGGGTAGAGCACCGCGAAGGCGGTGACTCCGGCGACCGAGACGTCACCGACGAGGGAGGCGCCGATGTTGCTGGCCGGCTCGGGAGAGGTGTTGATGGCCAGCCGCAGCCCCGGCTTGACCAGATGGCTGACCAGGGCCGTGATTCCGCCGGCCGAGGCCAGGGTCAGGGTGACCAGGTCGCCGTTCCCGCCAGCCAACAGGGCGCCGATGACCGAACCGGCCACGGGTCGCACCACGGTAGAGACGCCGTCCCAGATGGAGTCGACGTAGGGGATCTCGTCGGCCACGAACTCGATCACCGTCAGCACGCCGGCCGCGATCAGCACGTCGGTGCGCTGCAGCCTGGAGGGGATTTCCTCGACACCGACGAACCGGCCCATCAGGCCGAGGAGGAGCACGGTTGCGTAGGCGTTGATTCCGCTGGTCCATCCGCTGGTGAAGGCCAGCGGCAGCAGCTCCATGGCAGCAGCGTATGTGGTCCACCGGGCCCATTAGGCTCATGCCGTGGCTGATCTTGAACCGGTGGACGAGTCCTGGACGAGCGCGCTCTGCGTGGTCGCCCATCCCGACGACATGGAGTTCGGCGCGGCCGCAGCCGTCGCCCGCTGGACCGGTCAGGGCAAGCGGGTCGTGTACGCCATGGTGACCAGCGGTGAGGCGGGCATCGACGGGATGGCGCCGGCGGAGGCTCGGCGAGTCCGGGAGTCGGAGCAGGTGGCTTCTGCCGAGATCGTCGGGGTCGACACCGTCGACTTCCTCGGCCTGCCTGACGGGGTGCTGGAGTACGGCGTGCCGCTGCGCCGGGCGATCTGCGCGGTCGTCCGTCGGCATCAGCCGGAGATCGTGATCACCAACAACTTCCGCGACACCTGGGGCGGCCGCAACCTGAACCAGGCCGACCACATCGCCACCGGAAAGGCGACCCTGGACGCGGTCCGCGACGCTGGGAACCGCTGGATCTTTGCCGAGCACATCGAGGCCGGCCTGGCCCCGTGGGGCGGAGTGCGCGAGGTCTGGGCGGCGTCCTCGCCGCAGGCCGGGCATGGCGTCGATACGACCGGGACCTTTGCGGTCGGGGTGCAGTCGCTCAAGGCTCACTCGGCCTACATCGAGGGGCTCGGCTGGCAGCACTTCGACCCGGAGGAGTTCCTGGAGGGGGGCGCCCGTCCGGCCGGCACGCGGCTCGGCGTCCCCATGGCGACAACCTTCGAGGTGTTCCCGATGGGCTGGGGCTCTTGAGTGTCGCGTCGCCGCCGGACACCCCGCGTCGCAACGGCCGCTTGCGCCTCGGGCTGCCGCCCGGCCGCCGGGCGGCTCGTCGATCACCTATCGCGGGCCGGTCGCATGCTCCGGTTACGGGGGCCAGATTCGGCGCGTCGTGACTTGACGCACGGTCGGCGGCATGGTGTAACGTTGGGCAAGTTCGAACACGCGTTCTAAAAGGCACTTGGGGAAGGGTCTGCGGACACACGGTTCGGAGCCAGTGCGTGTTCGCGGCACGCACTCCCGGCTTGCCTCGGTGCGGATGGACCTCGACCCCCGTCCGCACCGGGGACGCCGACTCGGGGTCGAGCCAGTCCCCCTCCCGACCCCGAGAAAGTCCGTTCCTTGTTGCCCGACCAGTCTGACGACGCCCCACACTCGCCACCCCCCGCCTCGCTGCGGGCCGACCTGCAGCGCGCCCACGCGGCGATCCTCGAGGCCGAGCTCGCCGAGCATCCGAGCGAGCGCTTCCTGGCTGCACACCTCGCCGCCCTGCGCGTGGCGGCACTCATTCTCACCGTCCGCGGGGGACCGTCTTCGAGCGGCCGGTCGCGCCGACGAAGCGCCTGGGAGGTGGTCGCGGACGTGGCCCCTGAGTTCGGCGAGTGGGCGGCCTTCTTCGCGGCCACCGAGCCCAAGCGTGATGCCGTACGTTCCGGGGCTCGAGCGATCGTCAGCGCCCGGGAGGCCGACGACCTGGTCCGCGACGCGCGGGCGTTTCTCAGTGCGGTGGAGAGGTCGGTCGCCTAGCCGTTCCAACGCTTGGAGGCCTCGACCGATGAGTCGCGGTGGTGCCTCGTCGTCGGCGGTGACACGCCAGCCCGGCGCGTCCGGGACACTGGCTCGGTAACCCTCCGCACTGCAGCCTGCCCAGATCGCCATCCGAGCCGGTGTCCAACCCCGCGGGCGAGCACACGCGATCGCCCGCGGCACACGCGCCGTCCTGGCCGGTCTGGCGACGATCCGTGCCTACCGCACCCCCTACCTCGTCGTCCTATCTCGTCGCCGGCGCGCTGACCGCCCGCCTGGCCGAACGGCACTCCGGCCGCCCTTCGCTCACCCTTGCCGGAATCGGCGTGGTCCTCGGAACCGTCGGCACGGTCACTCAGGATGTCACTCCACCCTGGTTCTCGGTCGCGCTGCTGGTCCTCGGTCCGCCGATCGTCGGGGTCGGGGGCCGGATGGCGCTTCGTCGGTCGGTCCGTCGCCGACCGGTCCGGCG
>DASQUF010000469.1:0-2154 GCA_035641435.1 Propionibacteriaceae bacterium
CCGCGATCCGCGCGGAGTACCGGGACCACCTGGTGCGGTCCTTCGAGCTGGCCGGGGTGGCCGACGCGGCCGAGCAGGCCGAGCTGACCTTCGCCCTGGAGACCGACATCGCCGCCACGCACTGGGACAAGGTCAAGGTGCGCGACCTGCGTCTGATGTATAACCTCACCGGCCTGGACGACTTCGCCGCGGCCGCGCCTGGGCTGCACTGGCGCACCTTCATGGCCGGCGCGGACATCGACGAGTCGGCGATGAGCGAGCTCGTGGCCATGCAGCCGTCGTTCTTCAGCGAGGTGTCGGGGCTGCTCACCGCCGAGCGGCTGCCCGCCTGGCGGGCCTGGGCGCGCTGGCGGGTGATCAACTCCCTGGCCGCGTTCCTGTCCCGGGCGTTCGTCGACGAGAACTTCCGGTTCTACGGGACGGTGCTGTCGGGGACGCCGGAGCTGCGGGAGCGGTGGAAGCGCGGGGTGGCCCTGGTCGAGGGCTCGCTCGGCGAGGCCGTCGGCCGGGTGTACGTGGAACGGCACTTCTCGCCGGTGGCCAAGGAGCGGATGGACGCCCTGGTCGCCAACCTGATCGAGGCGTACCGGCGCTCGATCACCGACCTGGACTGGATGACCGAGGAGACCAAGGCCCAGGCGCTGGACAAGCTGTCCAAGTTCCGGCCGCACATCGGCTATCCGACCAAGTGGCGGGACTACGGCAAGCTGACGATCGACCGCGGCGACCTGATCGGCAACGTGATGCGGGTGGCCAGCTTCGAGCTCGACCGGTCGCTGTCCAAGATCGGGCAGCCGATCGACCGCGAGGAGTGGCTGATGACCCCACAGACGGTCAACGCCTACTACCACCCGCTGAAGAACGAGATCGTCTTCCCCGCCGCGATCCTGCAGCCTCCGTTCTTCAATGCCGAGGCCGACGACGCGGTGAACTACGGCGGCATCGGTGCGGTTATCGGACACGAGATCGGGCATGGCTTCGACGACCAGGGCTCGACCTGCGACGGCGACGGTGCGCTGCGGGACTGGTGGACCGCGGAGGACCGGACGGCGTTCGAGCAGCGGACCGCGGCCCTGATCGGGCAGTACGACGTGCTGGAGCCGGAGCAGGCGCCCGGACATCACGTGAACGGGTCGCTGACCATCGGGGAGAACATTGGCGACCTGGGCGGTCTGGCGATTGCGTACCAGGCGTTCAAGATTGCCCAGGATGGTGCCGAGGGCGAGCAGCTCGATGGCTACACGCCCGAGCAGCGGCTGTTCCTGAGCTGGGGAGCGGTCTGGCAGACCAAGATTCGCACCGAGATGCTGGTGCAGCGGCTGACCACCGACCCGCACTCGCCGGCCGAGTTCCGCTGCAACCAGATCGTGCGGAACCTGCCGGAGTTCTACGCGGCGTTCGGAGTGACCGAGTCCGACGCGCTGTGGCTGGACGAGGACCAGCGGGTCAAGATTTGGTGAACCTCGGGTGGCGGGTGGCCACAATTGCCGAGCTCGTCACCCTGGTCACGGACCGCAGCGCGAGCGCGCAGACGACGCTCGTGGCCGTCGACGGGCACAGTTCGAGCGGAAAGAGCACGTTCGGGCGGCGTCTCGTCGCCGCCCTCCCGGACGCCGCGTTGCTGCACACCGACGACCTCGCCTGGCACCATGGCGTCCTGACCTGGGATGGGCTGTTGCGGGACGACGTGCTCCCCGTCGTACGCGCCGGGAATGCGCTGGACTACCGGCCGCCCCAGTGGCAGGCCCGCTCCCGGCCGGGCTCCATCACCCTTCCTGGGTCGCTGGCGTGCCTGGTCATCGAGGGCGTCGGAGCGAGCCAGCCCTCGGTCCGCGCCCGCTACGACCTGGTCTGTTGGGTCGAGACCGACGAGCCGACCCGGCTGGCTCGAGACGTACCCCGGGTGACCGTGGCGGGCGAGATCTCGGCACAGGGCTACACCGACTGGATGGCCGAGGAGAACGCGTACACCACCCGGGAACGCCCGTGGGAGCACGCCGACCTGCTGGTCTACGGCGGCGAGTCGATCCGGTACGACCCCGAGAGCGAGGTCGTGCTGGGACCGTCGCTCAGACGGCCCCGCTGACTTTCCCGAGTGCCCGGCGTTGACCGAACCCGCGGGTTACGTCGTGAGCCGGGTGCCGAGGGCGGTGC
>DASQUF010000470.1:0-7600 GCA_035641435.1 Propionibacteriaceae bacterium
CGGCAACCGCCACGATCGTTGGGTCCGCCGTCAACCGGGCGTCGAGGCGGGTCAGCCAGTCCTGGGGAGCACGATGTCGGCATCGGTGGACACCACGATTTCGCTGCGGGCGGAGGGTGTCGCGCTGACGGGCGGCACACACGCCGGGCGTGCGTTCTTCGACCACCCGTACGCCGAGCCGGCGGGCCCGGTTGGCGGTGCCGTCGGTGCTGCCGTTGTCGACCACGATCACCTCGACGACGCCGGGGAAGTCCTGGCCTGCAGCGCGCGCACCGTCATCGGGAGGTAGCCGGCCTCGTTGAAGGCCGGGATCACCACCGAGAAGCGCGGAATGTCGATGGCGACCGTCCTTCCACTCGGATGTCTTTCTCTTGCTGCCCTCAGTTCGGCCGACCAAACCTAGTTGGACGCGCCTACCGGGCGAGTTGCCAGCGGATCGGGCCTGATCAGGCAGAGCCCGACCAGGGCCGCCAGCACCAGAAGCACCAGCAGGGAGGATCCGGGTCAGCGCGTCGCCGTACAGGCCGGCGAGCGGGTCGCACAGGTCCGGCGGCAGCTGGCTCAGTCGTTCGGGCGTCGCGCTGTCGGGATCGATCCCGATGCCGGGGCCGAGCAGCCGCGCGGCCAGCAAGTCGCTCAGCGGCCGGTGATCAGCGCCGACCAGCGCCGTACCCAGCAGCACGCCGAGCTCCCGGAAGAACCGTTGGCCGCCGTGGCCACGCCGACCTGGCTGGCCGCAAGCAGCGAAAGCGACAGCACCGGGTCGGACATGCGGGCATGGCTAGGTTTCCGGTGAGCACGTACACGGTGTTGACCCGAGGCCCGCCAGCATCAGGAGCCGGCGCGTCACCCGCGGACCCTAGGCCGGCCCAACCCTCTCACCGCGGCTCGCGGGGTCGAGGACCTGGCCCACTGCTGCCATACTGGAGGTTCGGAAGGGGAGTATTCCCTCGCGGCGGCGTCGTCATCACGGATCGTTCGCACCTGAGCATGCGCAGGTCGGACAACCCCGGTGCCCCGGCTGGCCCAGTCAGTGGAAGAGACCTTCGAGACCGCAGCCCGTTTCTCCGCCCCGTCTCGGAAAGGTCCCCACAAATGGACGTCCACCTCTACGCGTGGATCATCACCGTCGGTGTAATGGTGTTGATCCTCGCGTTCGACATCTTCATCATCGGACGTCGCCCGCACGAGCCGTCGATGCGCGAGGCCGGCGTCTCCATCGGAATCTATGTCGGGCTCGCCATCGTCTTCGGCTTCGCCATCTGGGCCATCTCCGGGCCCCGGTACGCGGCCGAGTTCTTCGCCGGCTGGCTCACCGAGTACAGCCTGTCGATCGACAACCTGTTCATCTTCCTGATCATCATGAGCAGCCTGAAGGTCCCCCGGCAGCTGCAGCAGTTCGCTCTGATGGTCGGCATTATCCTGGCGCTCGTCTTCCGCGGCATCTTCATCGCGGTCGGCGCGGCCGCGATCAGCGCGTTCAGCTGGGTGTTCTTCATCTTCGGAGCGATCCTGTTGGCCACCGCGGTGAAGCTGGTCCGCGACTACCGCCGGCACGACGACTCAGAGGACGCGCCGGACAACCCGCTGCTGCGCTGGGTCCGCCGTCGGTTCCCCTCGACCGACGACTACCGGGGCACCAAGCTGACGGTGAAGGAGAACGGTCGGCGGCTGATCACTCCGATGCTGATCGTCATCATCGCGCTCGGTAGCACCGACCTGCTGTTCGCCCTGGACTCCATCCCGGCGATCTACGGGCTGACCCAGGAGCCGTACCTGGTGTTCACGGCCAACGTGTTCGCGCTGATGGGCCTGCGTCAGCTGTACTTCCTGCTCGGCGGGCTGCTCCGCCGGCTGGTCTACCTGTCGCTGGGTCTCTCGGTGATCCTGGCCTTCATCGGGATCAAGCTGGTGTTCCACGCGATGCACGAGTACCACCTGGACGAGCGGCTGGGCATCCCGTTCAGCCTGGAAATCCCGATCTGGCTGTCGCTGGCCTTCATTATCGTGACGTTGACCATCACCACCGTGGCCAGCCTGGTCAAGTCCCGCTACGACGCCGACAACGTTCCGCCCGCGGTGGCGGAGGCCGAGAAGGAGCCGGACCCTGCGGTCGAGACCAGGCCGGAGCCGGAGCACAACTCGGAGACGCTCCGCTAGCGGTCGACGCTGCGGCCCGCATCACACGAAACTGCCGACAGACCGCCGAGATCCAGCTTGGATCCGGCAATCTGTCGGCAGTTTCTAGGTGCTGCGGCTCAGGCGGCTAGGGCCGCCGTCTCAGTTCCGGCAGGCTCGATCGCCGCGGTGACCAGCTCGGCCACGTCGGTGCTCAGCACGACCTCGACGGCCTCAAGCACGTCCGCCGGCACCTCGTCCAGGTCCGGCTCGTTGCGCTTCGGCAGGAACACCGTGGTCAGCCCGGCCCGTTGCGCGGCGAGCAGCTTCTGCTTGGCCCCGCCGATCGGCAGCACCCGTCCATTCAGGGTGACCTCGCCGGTCATCCCGACCTCGGAGCGCACCGGCCGACCCAGGGCCATCGACGTGAGCGCCGTCACCATGGTGACGCCGGCCGACGGTCCGTCCTTCGGCACGGCCCCGGCGGGCACGTGGATGTGGATGTGCCGGTCGAAGATCGACCGGTCAGTGATCCCCAGCTGCTCCGCGTGCGCCCGGACGTACGCCCAGGCGATCTGTGCGGACTCCTTCATCACGTCGCCCAGCTGGCCGGTCAGGGTCAGCCCGGCACTGCCCTCCACCGCCGTGGCCTCGATGAACAGCACGTCACCGCCCAGTCCGGTCACCGCCAGCCCGGTGGCCACGCCGGGGACCGAGGTCCGCTCGTGCGCCTCCGGGGTGAAGCGGGGCCGGCCGAGGTAGTCCCGCAGGTTGGCCGCGGTGATGGTCAGCGTCTCCGGGTCGCCGGCGCTGGTCAGCCTCGTGGCCGCCTTGCGCAGCGCCTTGGCCAGCAGCCGCTCGAGCTGGCGTACGCCGGGCTCGCGGGTGTAGTTGGCCGCGATCTCGCGCAGCGCGTCCTCGACGAAGACGACCTCCTCGGCGGTCAGGGCGGCCCGCTCCAGCTGCCGGGGCAGCAGGAAGTCCCGGGCGATGGCGATCTTGTCGTCCTCGGTGTACCCGTCGAGGGTGACCAGCTCCATCCGGTCCAGCAGGGCCTGCGGGATCGTCTCCACGACGTTGGCGGTGGCCAGGAACAGCACGTCGGACAGGTCCAGGTCGACCTCGAGGTAGTGGTCCCGGAAGGTGTGGTTCTGCGCCGGGTCGAGCACCTCGAGCAGGGCCGCCGCCGGGTCGCCGCGGTAGTCCGAGCCGACTTTGTCGATCTCGTCCAGCAGCACCACGGGATTCATGGAGCCGGCCTCGGTGATCGCCCGGACGATCCGCCCGGGCAGCGCCCCGACATAGGTCCGGCGGTGCCCGCGGATCTCGGCCTCGTCGCGTACGCCGCCGAGGGCGACCCGGACGAACTTCCGTCCCAGCGCCCGGGCGACCGACTCGCCCAGTGAGGTCTTGCCCACGCCGGGCGGACCGACGAGCGCCATCACGGCGCCGGAGCCGCGACCGCCGACGACCTCCAGCCCACGGGACGCGCGCCGGGCCCGGATGGCCAGGTACTCCACGATCCGGTCCTTGACGTCCTCCAGACCGTGGTGGTCGGCGTCCAGGATCTCCCGGGCCGCGAGAATATCCGTCGAGTCGGTGGTCTTGGTGTTCCACGGCAGGTCGAGGATCGTGTCCAGCCACGTCCGCAGGTAGCCCGCCTCGGGGCTCTGATCGCTGCCGCGCTCCAGCTTGCCCACCTCGCGGAGGGCGGCCTTGCGAATGTCCTCTGGGAGGTCGGCCTCCTCGACCCGGGTGCGGTAGTCCTGCGCCCCGTCCGGCTCGTCCTCGCCGAGCTCCTTGCGGATGGCGTTCAGCTGCTGCCGGAGCAGGAACTCGCGCTGGCTCTTCTCCATGCCCTCGCGTACGTCGCCGGCGATCTTGTCGTTGACCTCGGCCTCGGCGATGTAGTTCCGGGTCCACCCGATCAGCACCGTCAGCCGGGCGGCCACGTCGGGGGTCTCCAACAGCTGGCGCTTCTGACTGTCGTCGAGGTAGGGGGCGTAGCCGGCCAGGTCAGCCAGGGTGGACGGGTCGGTGACCTGGTTCACCGTGTCGATCACCTGCCAGGCGTCACGGCGCTGCAGGGTGGCGATCACCAGAGCCTTGTACTCGCTGGCCAGCGCCCGCACCTCGTCGGAGTCGGGAGTCGGCTGGTCCAGCTCCTCGGCCTCCACCCACAGGGCGGTGCCGGGACCGGAAACGCCGGCGCCGATCCGGGCCCGGTGCTCGGCGCGAATCACAGCCGCAGGCTGGCCGGTGGCCAGTCGGCCCATCTGGACGATCGAGGCCTCGACCGCGTACGAGGCGTAGCGGTCCTCCAGCCGAGGGGCGACGAGCAGCCGGCCGTCGCTGTGCGAGCGGGCCGCGTCCACCGCGGCGCGGGCCGAGTCGTCGAGCTCGATGGGCACCACCATGCCGGGCAGCACCACCAGGTCGGTCAGGAAGAGTACGGGCAGTCGGGTCGTCGACATCAGTTTCGAAGCCTCCAGTCGGGTCGCCCATCACGTTGAGCGACATAGGCTCAATGCCGATCCGCACGGATTTCTTCCCAGGGGCGGCTGTACTCATGAGCCGCATCTCGAACGTGCTCGTTCGGACCGCCGACGCTGGGCTGCGAACCCGCTGGCTCGTCCGGATGCCCGTCTGGCTGTACCGAGCCCGACTCGGGTTTCTCTTCGGGAACCGCCTGCTGATGGTCGAGCACATCGACCGGAAGTCGGGCCGGCGTCGCTATGTCGTCCTGGAAGTCGCAAGCCTGACCCGCTACGCCGTCAGCCGACCCCGGGCGTGGGCCAAGCTGCGACCGGTTCTCAAGCGCACGCTGGGTGCCGCCATCGACGAGACGGGTGGCCAGCTGCCATTGATCGCCCTGGACACAATCTCGAGGGACATTCCCTAGTCGGCGACGACATCCGGGAGCCGCGGCACTGCCCGGTCAGTTGTCGAGGAGCACCGCTTACGGGCTGAGCGGACCGGAGGGCGCCCCGCGCGCGGAGAACTCTCGAGCCTCGGCCGCTAGCTCCTCCTCGCTCACGTCGCGGACCGGGGTCGAGATCATCCAACGGATCCCGAACGGATCCATGACCGTGCCCAGCCGGTAGCCGGCTACCTGCTCGTCGACGGACCGTTGCACCACGGCGCCCGCCGCCGCCGCCCTCGCCACGGCGGCGTCCGCGTCCGGCACATGGACCTGCAGCGCGAAGGTGGCGGTCGTATTGCCTGTCGGGGGCGCCACCGCGCCGTAGTCGGGGTACTCGTCGGACAGCATCAGTCGGGCGCGGCCGATCAAGATCTCGGCGTGGCCGATCCGGCCGTCCGGATCGACGTATCTCGGGCCGTCCTCGACTGCACCGAACACCCCGATGTACCAGTCGATCGCCTCAGCGCATCGGCGGGGGCAGACGTACGGCGTGAGGGCGGTCGCGGTCGGCGCTAGATCGCCGCCGGGTTCATTCGATGGGTTCGTCTGGTTCATCAGCTGCCGTCTCCTTGCCTGGTGTGCTGTCGATGTCGAGTGGCTTCATGAATGACCACAGCCCGCCTTCGAGGTCGCGGGCGCTGTACTCGCGGTAGCCGTAGGGCTGGTCGACTGGCTCGTACTCGATCCGGGCGCCACGCGCGGAGGCGTGCCGGAAGTGGGCGTCGACGTCGTCGACCATCACCACGACGCTGCCGGTCACTGCCCCAACGGTGCGCGGGGACGCGAGCCCGTGCTCGGGCCGTTCCGGGTGCAGCCAGATGACACCGTCCCCGGCCTGGACCTCTGCGTGCACCGCCGTCCCGTCGGCTGAACGAGTCAGACCTCCCGGTCCGAGAGCGAAGACCTCGACCAAGAAGGTGTACGCCGCGGTCAGGTCGGCGTAGACCATCAGCGCGATGCGCTGCTGGACCAGGTCGGGCTGATCCAGAGCGCTCATCTCGCCCAGCACGTCGATCAGGCCGGCGGCGTCGACGCTTCCGGGCCGAGCGCCGCCTTCGGCGACGGTCTGGTCCAGGAGTCCGGCCACCCGGCTGCGCAGCCGTCGAGCCACCTCGAGACGGGCGTCGAGGTCGACCAGGTGACGACGAAGTGCGGTTCGCAGGTTCCAGGCCGGATCGTCGAGAGCCCTGCCGATCTCTGCCAACGGGAAGCCGAGCCGGCGCAGGAGGCACACCCGGTACAGCCTCGCCACATCATCCGGGCCGTACAGCCGGTGTCCGCCGGCGCTTCGCGCCGAGGCGACGACCAGGCCGACATGCTCGTAGTGGTGCAAGGTGCGCACGGTCAGCCCGCTCGCCTCGGCGAGCTCACCGATCTTCCACGGGGTCACGCTGACGACGCTACGACCTGACGTCACGTCAGGTTCAAGTCTCTGCGCGAGTTATGGATAGACGATGGTGTAGAGAAGGCGGACTGCTCCTGCGGAGTAGCAGTCGGCGTTGCGGAACAGCAGCGTGTAGGGACCTTTCGGCGCCAGGAGTGGAGTACCGCCGCCGAGTCCGATCGGCGCCACGAACAGTTCGAGGTCGGTCAGGAGTCCCGCCTGGAGGAGCGATCTCATCAGGTCGAGGGATCCCCGGACGAGAACGTCACCTCCCAGGCCCGTTCTTTCAGCCGTCTGACGCAGCCGATGCCATCGGCAACCACGGTGGCCGGCGCGAAGCGACCCGACGGAGCCTGGTCAGCGTCGAGGAGCAGACAACCTTCGAGACGCCTTTGACGGGCTCCGCCATGGGTTCGTCCTCCGCGTGCGGCCAGACCTGGCTGTACGACTCGTAAGTGCGACGGCCCAGCACGACGACGTCGACTCCAGGGAGCAACGCCATGTTGTGCCGCTCAGCCTCGGAGAAGTCTTCGACCGCGGCGGAGATCTGGCGACCGATCAGCCGGGCCAGCTGTCCCGCGGAGGTCTACCTACGGTGTGCCGGCGCAACCCCGGGTTGCCGCGGGTGGTGCACGTCGCGGCGCGCTCCGCCGGCCAGCGGTGGCTGGCGCCGTACGTGGCGGCGCTGACGGCCGAGGTCCAGCAAGGCGGTCCGGGCAGTGGTGTGGTGACCGCCCGGTTGTCCGACGCGCTCGTCGCCCGAGCCCTGCGGTTCCAGATGGACGTCGTGGCCGAGCCGGGACTGCTCCGTGGGCTGGCGGACCCCTACGTCGCTGCGGCCCTCGCCGCGATGCACGACGACCTCGCCCGGCCGTGGACGGTGGCATCGCTGGCCGCGCTGGCCGGGTTGTCGCGGGCGTCCTTCGCCGCCCGGTTTCGGCAGCGGGTGGGTACGGCTCCGGCCGGCTATCTGGTCGGCCTGCGCATGACCCGGGCCAGCCTCCTGCTGCGGGACGAGCGCGCAACGCTGGCCACCGTCGCGGCTCAGGTCGGGTACGGATCCGCGGCTGCGTTCTCCGCGGCGTTCAAGCGGTACACCGGCCTGGCGCCCCGGCGCCTACCGACGGCGCGCGCTCCCCGCTCCTGGTGGCGGGTCAGCTCCTATCCGGACGGCG
>DASQUF010000471.1:0-3038 GCA_035641435.1 Propionibacteriaceae bacterium
TGACGACGAACAAGATGTCGACGCGACCCTCGCGGGCGGCGGCGGCCACCTCGTCGGTGGCGGTGGCCGCCGTGCCGGTACCGGCCGCGGTGCGGAAGCGATCGAGGTCCGTGTCGACCACCGCAGCGAAGTAGCCCTCGACGAGCGGCCAGGCCGCCGCATGCAGCTCCTCGGGCGAGCGGTGCTCGGGGTTGCCCTCCACCACGGCATCGACGATGGAGGGATAGCTGCTGACCGACTGCAGGATCGGGAGGTAGTAGCCGACCGACGCCAGCACCAGCGGCTGGTCGGCGGAACCGACACGCTTGCTCAGGCCGCGGTCGACCGCCCGCACGTAGCGCTCGAGCGCCGCCTTGTCGACCTCGAGGCCGGCGCCGTGCCCATGGAACTGGGCGGCCCCTCCGCCTCCCGAGCGGACCTGGAGCTGTCGCTCCGGATCTTCGTGAGCGAGGGCTTCGTCCATCGATTCCGGGATGGGACCCCGATCGAGCTCACCGATGCGGTGGCGGCTGGCGTCGAACAATCGGACCGAGTTCTGGCTGAGGGCCAACACGAAGAAGCGACCATCACCCGACAGCAGGGGGACCAGCGGGACGGCACGGAACGACGACGCGACGGCGACCTCCTCGACGAGCGCAAACGGCAGGCGGAAGCGGGAGAACCTGCCGGGAGCAGCGAAGAGCGCCAGCCCGTCGCCCTGGTGCTGCCAGAACGCGGCATCGTCGACCAGCGCCCGCATCGGGGCGAGCAGGTCCTCAGCCTCCTCTGCCGAGGTACCAGCATCGGTGAGCTCGCGGGCCGCCTGCTCCACCAGGTTCCGAAGCCGGATCGGGCCCTGCAGGGTCTCGGGCCCGTGGCGGTAGGTCGGCATGAACACCGAAACGCACGGCCCCGCGACGTGTCCGAGTGCGGTGACATCGCCGGGCGAGATCAGATCGATCTCGCCCAGTGAGCCGGGAGCGTCCATGGCTCGAACCTACCCCTGCCTAGACATCGCCGACACGCAGGGAGGCACTACCCGCAGATGGATCCCCGGCCCAGATTGATCCTGCGCCGCAACCATCATGGTCACACCCGATCCACAACTGCACGAGCGAGCTCGTGGAGTCCATTGGGCGTCCCTATGGCGATGAGTATCTGACCCTCCTGAAGCTTGGTGTCTGGCGACGGATTCGTTGTGAAATCGCCGCCCTCCTCACGCAACGCCAGCACCAGAGCACCGGTGCGGTCACGGAGGTGGGCATCACGGATCGTCTGTCCAGCGACTGCCGAGCCAGCAGGTATCGCCACCTCCCCGAGACGGAACTCGAGACCATGATCGGTGCATCACAACGTCGAGGAACTCGGTGACATGCGGTTGGAGAACGAACGCTGCCATCCGCGCCCCTCCGATCCGCTGCGGGTTCACAACACGGTCCGCGCCGCCACGCCTTAGCTTCTCCTCGCTCTCCTCGAGCCGAGCGCGCGCGACAATGAACAGGTCAGTGCCGACCGGCTCTTGGACACGTGGAACCTGGCCGGGTTGCGGCGCTCGAGCTTCGCGTCGCTGTCGGGCGGCCAACGCCAGCGCCTGTTCATCGCCCTAACGCTGCTCAACGAGCCCCGGGTGGTGTTCTTCGACGAGCTCACCCAGGGTCTTGACCCCCTGGCCCGCAGTGACGTGTGGGGCGCCATCCGTGACGTGCGCGACCGGGGCACCACGGTGGTGCTGGTTACCCACTTCATGGACGAGGCCGAGGCCCTGTGCGACCGGGTCGCGGTCATGCGAGCTGGCCGCGTCCTCGACGCCGGCACCCCGGCCGACCTCATCGCCCGCCACGCCCGGTTGACCACGGTCACGTTCACGCCCCCGGTGTCGTTCGACCCGGCCGCCCTGGCGGCCCTGCCCGGTGTCGATGGGGTTGAGCGCCACGGCGAGCGGATCCGGGTCAGCGGCACCAACCAGCTGATCGCACCGGTGTGCTCTGCCGTGCTGGGCGACGACCACCTCGGACCACCCGACCTGCGGGTCCACCACCCCGACCTCGAAGACGCGCTCATAGCCCTGATCAGCGACCCCTGCGCCGACCGCCCATCCATAGCGGCCGTTGACCGCACCCCCGAAGGAGTCTCGTGATGCGTGCGCTGCTGCGCCTGGCCGCGACGGAGATGAAGCTGTTCGTGCGCGAGCCGATAGTGCTCACGTTCGTGTTCGCGTTCCCCGTCCTCACCGTGCTCGTGCTGGGCGGGGTCTTCGACGACGACGATCCAAACTTCGAGGGTGCTCTGCCGTCGGACTACTACGTCGCCGCCTACATCGGCGTGGTCATCGCCGCCATCGGTCTGGTCATGCTGCCCGTGCACTTGGCCTCGTACCGCGAGCGGGGGGTGCTGCGCCGCTTCGACGTCAGCCGTTACCCCCGCTGGGCGCTCCCTGCGGCCTGGATCCTCGTGGCCATGGTCATCACAGTCGTCGCCGTGGCCGTCCTGCTGGTGACCGGGCACCTGGTGTACGGGCTACCGGAGCCCAACGACCTACTCGGCGTGGCCGTCGGCAGCCTGCCCGGAGCGTTCGCGTTCATCAGCATCGGCATCGCCCTGGGCATCGCCCTGCCCAGCGCCCGCTCTGCCCAGGGCCTCGGGATGCTGCTGTTCTTTCCCTTCTTCCTGCTCGGCGGCGCCGGCCCACCCCCCGACGCCATGGGCGATCCCATGAGCACCATCGCGAACGTGGTACCGCTCACACGTGGTGCGATCGATACAAGAGCCGTGGCTGGACCTGGGCAGCCCCACCGGCCACCTCGTCGTGCTGGCCGCCCTCGCCGTGCTGGCCACGATCGGATGGGTGACGCTCAGCGCCCGGGCGGCAGAGTGACCCGCCACGCATGGCGAAAGTGCCGGTACGCCGCACTCAACACCTCCGGGCGACGACCAGGTCATCGCTACGCAGCGTGATGATCTGGCCGTCAGCGGACAGCTGCACTTGGCCGCCGCCGGGTGGGTCGTGCTGGCCGCCAGCACTCGGCGAACCCGCCGCCGTGCGTGTCGACGCCGCCAGC
>DASQUF010000472.1:0-2355 GCA_035641435.1 Propionibacteriaceae bacterium
GATCCCCGAGCTGCTCGTCGGGTGGGCCCACCAGCACGGCGTCGGGACCTATGTTGCGACCAACGAGACGATCACCTGGCCGATGGTCGACGTCGACGACCTGGCGGCTCTGGTCACCCAGGTGCTGAGGTCAGGCCGGAGCGGGCAGCTGGTGCACGCTATCGCCGAACCGGCCGTCGCCGTCACCGAGATTGCGGCCGCAGCCGATGTCGCCGCTGGCGGCCCCGGGCGGGCGAAGGGCTGGCCGCTCAACCAGGCGGGCCTCGCCCTCGGCCCCGCATTCGCGGAAGCTCTCGCTACTTCACAACGTGTCCGGGGACTCGAGGCCCCGGCGTTCGGCTGGCGTCCGACGCGTCCCGGCGTGCTGCAAGATCTCCGCCGAGGCTCGTATCGAACCCGTTCGGCGCGAGCCGCGAGCTGAACGCAACTCTCGGGATTCCCCGAGGCTTCAGCCGTGTGCGCGCAGGTCGGCGAGGAGGCGTTCGAGGTCACGAGGCGGTCCGGCGGTACCGCTCCCTGCCACACGGTTCCGTAGCCGCTCCATGACCGATCGGCGCAGCTCGGTCAGCGCCGCCTGGTCGGCGGCCGGGATCGGTATGGCGGTGCGCTCGCGCTCCCGGTCGGCGATGGTGAGAATCTCTTGGGCCTCCTCATCGAGCCCAGCGGCGTAGCGGACGGTGGCCAGCGTCTCGAGCCCTTCAGCCAACCCGCCGCGGTGGCCGATGTCGGCCGCCGTGAGGATCGCCGTCCGGGCATCGGCGAGGGCCCGGTGCAGCTGCCCGGCCACCACCAAGGCGCGGGCACGAAGGTTCCGGGCTTGGATCTCACCCTCGCGGTAGTGGACGGACTGCCAGTGCTGCAGCGCCTCGTCGGCAGTGGAATACGCCAGGTCAGGATCCCCACTGATCAGGCCCAGGCGAGCCCGCTGCCCGAGGGCCAGCCCGACCAGATGCTGGTCTCCGGTGGTGCGGATGCTCGACAGAACGAGGTCGAGGCGCTGCCCCACGTCGGTCTCCCCCACATCGACCGCGGTCCTAAGCCGAAGAACCAGCGCAGCGTCCCGGTGCCAACGGTCGCCGCCGGCCTCCGCCCGGTCCGCCGCCTCGTCCAGTGCCCGGGCAGCCGCGGGAAGGTCGCCGAGGGCCCACTCGCACAGGCCCAGCGTCACCAGCGCCCGTCCGAGTGCGGCATCGTCCTCGAGCTCGCGACTGAGCTGGATGCTGGCGGCGCAGGCATCACGGGCTCGGCGTAGGTCGCCCAGCGGCGCCGCGATTCGGCCCGACGCATGGAGCACGGCCGCCCGGACCGCTCGGTCCTCGATGTCGACCTCCGCGGCTTTCTCCATCCAGCGCGCCGCCTCGTCGAGCATCCCTTCCCGCGTCCAGAACCAGGTCGAAATCGCCGCCAGCTGAGCTCCACGGACCGGACCGCCGCCCGCCAGGAGCCACTCCAACGCCGCCCGCAGGTCAGGCACCGACGCCCGGAGCCGGATCAGCCACTCCTGCTGATCCGGTCCTCGAAGCCCCTGGTCACCAGCGGTCATCAGAGCCAGCATGTGGGCGGCGTGTCGTGTCCGTACCTCGTCGAGCCGAGACGTTCGGCGTAGGTAGTCGAGGGTGTAGACGCGCATCGACTCCAGCAGCCGAAATCGGCCCCCTTCCACCGGCGCGACCAGGGACTGCCGAACCAGAGACGCGGTCAGCCGATAAGCCGTTGCCGGCGCCGACCCGGTGACGGCCTCGACCGCCTCCAGGTCAAAAGTGCCCGCAAACACCCCGAGCAGCTCGAAGTGTTCCCGTTCCTCGCCGGCCAGCAGCGCGGCGCTGGAGTCGATCACCGCCCGCAGCGTGTGCTGCCGGGCCGGCACATCCCACCGGTCACTCTGCAGCAACTCGAACCGATCGGCCAGCCGCCGTCGGATGCCCGCGGGCGGGAGCACGTCGACGTGGGCCGCGGCCAGCTCGATGGCCAACGGCAACCCGTCGAGCGCTCGAACGATCTCCCGGACGTCCGCCGCGTTGGTGGCGTCGATGGCGAAATCCGGCCGGGCGGCCCGCGCCCGCTGCTCAAACAGCTGCAGTGACGCGGCGACCGGCGATCCGGTCGGGTCGACGACCGCCTCAGCGGGGAGGTCAAGAGTCGGCACGGGCCAGGTCACCTCGCCGGCGACCCGGAGGGGCCGGCGGCTGGTCACCAGCTGGACCAACGACGGGCAGCGACTCTGCAACTGGGTCACAAGCTCCGCCGTCGCAGAAGGAAGGTGTTCGCAGCCATCCAGTACTAGCAAAGCTGGCCGGTCGCCGATAACGCGTGCGACGGTCTCGATCAAGTCCGATCCGGGTTGTGAAACGGCCG
>DASQUF010000473.1:0-2753 GCA_035641435.1 Propionibacteriaceae bacterium
GCTACCCGACCATCCGCGACGCGCTGCCGATTCACCCGACCATGGCTGAGTACATCCCGTCGGTGCTCCGGTCGCTGGAGCCGTTGGGCTGACGCTTGGCCTGCCGCCTCCGCACAACGTGAACGATCCGGCTGGGTAGACAAGGCTGGATCGTTCGTGTTGTTCTGACGAACGTCACGGAAGGCCGGCGGGCCGTTGCCAGAACTCCACGATCGTGCGGGTGGCATCGAAGTGCTCGGCCACCGGGGGTTGCCGCGGGTGGTGGGCATCGGCCAGTGGTGACCGCCGTTGATCACGGTGCCCTGCAGGAACGCTGCGTGGCCGATGAACTCCTGAAGCAGAACCTTGGTCACACCGGTGCTGCCGGAAACGAGCTGGCTGCTCGCCGTCCAGCCTGCGATCGGCGCGGACGACCGGAACGTCCGCACATCCGGTGGCGAACTCCCGGCTAGCCAGCTCAGCCAGAAGCTCCTCGACGAAGACCAGGTCCAGCGTGGGGAACCCGGAGCTCAGGGCGGAGAAATGCACCCACTCCTGCTCCAGCAGCGGGTCGGACTCCGGAAATACCAGCAGGTAGCCGGCCCAGGTCGGCCCGGCATGGGGTTCGGCGGGTCGACGTACCAGCGCTTGGCGATGGTGATGGCGTCCTGACCGCCGCCGTGGAAGACGAGGATCAGCGGGACGGTCGGTCCGGCCGGATCGTCGGGCACCTGTACGTGGTAGGTGCGGCGTCGGGAGCCGACGATCTCTTGTCCGGTCAGCTGGGTCATATCGACCAGAGTTGCCGGCGGGCAGCGTGGTACGGCACGGCGCAGATGTCGTCAGGGGGACAACGGCGCCCGGGGACTGCGCTTGTAGTCAGAGACGTACCGGCTGTCGGCATCCCAGAAGCGCCAGGGCCGGTCGACCTCGACCGAGACCCCTACCCGCGGACCGGCCGCGATCGTCTTCGGCGGCGGCCCATGCTCCAGCCGTAGCGGCCCGCCGTCCAGCAGGTACGCGCCCTTGTGTTCGGACGTGATCCCGAGCGCCTGCGTCAGCCGGCCGGGCCCGCGCGCCAGGTCCCGGTCGCTCGCCCGGCCGCGCCGCTCCCGGGCGATCTCCAACCCCTCGACCACCTCACCGGCCCGTAGCAGCACCCCGGAAGCCAGTCCGTCTGGTCCGCAGATCAGGTTGGCCGCCCAGTGCATGCCGTAGCTGAAGTACACGTACAGGTGGCCGGGCGGGCCGAACATGACGGCGTTGCGGGCCGTCGGGCCGCGGTAGGCGTGCGAGGCCGGGTCCGAGGTCCCGTCGTACGCCTCCACCTCGGTCAGCCGAACCGCCACCTCGCCGTGCCGCAGCACCGCACCGAGCAGCGTCGGGGCCACCTCCTCCACCGGCCGGGTCAGGTCCCAGGTCACGCCAGCACCTCCACCGTCCCGGCCACCCCGTCCACCCGGACCCGGTCGCCGGTCCGCAGCCGCATGGTCGCGTTGCCGCAGCCGACCACCGCCGGGATGCCGAGCTCGCGGGCCACGATCGCCGCGTGGGACAGCGGCGCGCCCACGTCGGTGACCACCGCGCCCAACCGCGGGAACAGCGGCGTCCAGCCCACATTGGTCACCGTCGTCACCAAGATCTCACCGGACCTGAGCTGGTCGCCTTCGGCCGCGTCGGCGAGGACCCGGACGACACCCTCCACCACTCCGGCCGAGCCGGGGAACCCGCGTACGGTCTCGGCCGCCGGCCGCAGCTCGCCGGCCACGAAGAGGTCCGAGCGGCGGTCGGGATCAGCCGCCCACGCGTACGGGTCGAAGCGGCCGCGGATCAGTCCGGGGTACGGCGGCAGCGCGCAGTACCCCGCGTACGCCTTCCGCCGCTCGCTGATCACCCGCGGTCCGATGGTCTCCCCGTGGAGCATCCGGACGATCTCGGCCGCGTCCAGGAAGAAGATGTCCTCGCCCAGCCCGGTCAGCTCACCGGCCCGGAGCACGTAGCTGCGCAGCACCCAGAGGTAGCGGACCACCTCGCTGCGGGCCCGCTCCCGGTCCTGGGCGATCCGAGTCCACTGCGCGAGCTGGCGGCCGAGGAGCTTCGCCTGCCAGCGGTGCCGAAGCTCCAGCTCGGCCCAGGCCTCCGCCCGCCGTTGCCGCTGCGCGGCGAGCAGGTCGGCGTACGCCGGCCCGGTGGACTGGGTGCGCTGCGCCAGCTGGACATCGACCCAGTCCGGGTCCTCGGCCGGCCGGGGCAGCGAGATCTCGAACTCGTGCGGGCCGCGGTGCCCGTAGCGGCGGTTGAAGGTGTCTCGGTCGATCTCGCCCCGGGCCAGCTGGTCCAGCCCGTCGAGCAGGCCCAGGCTGGCCAGCTGCCCGGCCTGGCCCCCGCCCAGACCCGAGGTAAGCGCATTGGCCCCCGCCTCGCCGAGCAGCCGCTGCAGCCGCATCCGGGTGGTCACGAACGACGCCCCGCTGGACCGGGTGGCCGCGGACAACATCCAGCTCACCCGGTGAAACTCGGGGTTCAGCGTGTCGGTCCACAGATCGGCCAGGGCCCAGGGATCGTCGACCACTGCGATCTCCGCCCGGCGCCGGTCGCACAGCGCCGGATGGGCGGCCAGGTAGCCATCCAGGACCTTCATGTCTCGGCGCGCCTCGTTGAGCACGTGTACGGCCACCGGCCCGATCGCCCGCAGGATGGCCAGCCGCCCGGCCGGAACCGGCGGGATCTCCAGGTCGTCCGGCAGCTGCCCGAACACCTCGGCGGTCAGGGTG
>DASQUF010000474.1:0-3703 GCA_035641435.1 Propionibacteriaceae bacterium
TCAACCGCGGAGGAGCATCAGATCGATCGCCCCACGCGCTTGGGCCCGCGCGCCAGAACAACCCGATCCGAGCGCGCATCCCCGACCTGCTGCGCCGCCTGACCCATACCGCACCGCACGCCGATGAGACCGCCGCCGCTCGGCCCGGTGGGCAGTTCCTCCAACGTTCCTACACGAACGCGGCCGGGACGCGCGCTTACAAGCTCTACATTCCCACCGGCTACCGCGGACAGGAGGTTCCGCTGATCGTGATGCTGCACGGCGGCACGCAGACCGCCGACGACTTTGCGGCGGGCATCCGGATGAACGAGCTGGCCGAACGGGACACCTTCCTCGTGGCCTATCCGGAGCAAGACCGCGCCGCCAACCCCAGGGGGTACTGGAACTGGTTCCAGCCGACAGACCAGCACAAGGGTGTCGGCGAGCCCTCCCTCATCGCAGGGATTACGCGGCAGATCATGACGACCCATTCGATTGACGACAGGCGCGTCTACGTGGCCGGTCTGTCCGCTGGGGGAGCCATGGCGGCCATCATGGCCGCGACCTACCCGGAGCTGTACGCCGCCGTCGGCGTCCATTCCGGCCTCCCGTATGGGGCCGCCCACGACCTCCCCTCCGCGTTCGCGGCGATGAACCAGGGCCCTCCGCCGGGCACAGGCCCCGCTGTCGACGGCGTCCCCCTGATCGTCTTCCACGGCGACCAGGATCGCCTAGTGGCCGCCGTCAACGCCGACCACCTGGCCCAACAAGCCCTCCAGGCGATCACGATGGCCGTCCGCTCCCAGCCCGCGCGGCACAGGGCAACGACCACGTCGGGACAGGTTCCCGACGGCCACGCCTACACCCAGACCACCTACCAGGACGCCGCCGGTGACACCAACGTCGAACACTGGACGATCCACCAAGCCGGTCACGCCTGGTCAGGGGGCAGTCCACACGGCTCCTACACCGACCCGCAGGGACCGGACGCCTCCGCCGAATTAGTACGCTTCTTCGGAACACATCGCACGCGCCCCTGACCACCCCGTGGCACCGACCACGAAAGGGATCCGCTACCAGGAGCTTGTCAAACCTATGGCGGCTCCTGCCGCGCCGGGCCGACAACTGCTCGCGTTGGCCCCCGGCATCCTGATCAGCCGCGCCGGGGTCTCCGCAATCGTCGGGTTCCTCGGCTCCAGGCCGCCAGCCTCGCGGCTCCCGTGCGCTTGGCAATAGCACTAGCGCTCGGGCTTCCACAGGGAGAAGCGCTCGAGCTGCCGCCTCATTTGCCTTGCGGCGTAGGACGAGCTCCAGGTCGCCCTACCGCAGAGACTTCAGCGCCGATCGCCTCCGCACTGGTCATCCCGACATCCTGGCGAACAGACGCGCGAGATGTACCAGGCACGGTCCCGCGGTGCTGTCGACGGCACGTGAAAACTGACCCCCGCGTGGCATCTGAATTTTGACCCCCTGTCCGGTGACTCTGGCTTGAACCGAGCCAGGGGGGACGAAGGGTGTTGTCCGTGGAGGATTGGGCTGAGATCCGTAGGTTGCACCGGTCGGAGGCGCTGCCGATCAAGGCGATCGCCCGGGTGTTGGGGGTGTCGAGGAACACGGTTCGTGCGGCTATCGCCTCGGATGTGCCGCCGAGGTATGTGCGCAAGCCGGGCGGGTCCATTGTGGATGAGGTGGAGCCGCGGATCCGGGAGCTGCTGAGGGCGTATCCGACGATGCCGGCGACGGTGATCGCGGAGCGGATCGGGTGGACGCGGTCGATCCGGGTGCTCTCGAGCCGGGTGGCGCAGCTGCGGCCGGTGTATCTGCCGCCGGACCCGGCCTCGCGCACGGCGTATGTGGCCGGGGAGATCGCCCAGTGCGATCTGTGGTTCCCGCCGATCACGCTGCCGGTCGGGTTCGGGCAGGCCCGCAAGCCCGCGCAGCTGCCGGTGCTGACCATGGTGACGGGGTATTCGCGGTGGCTCTCGGCGGTGCTGATCCCTTCTCGGCGGGCGGAGGATCTGTTCGCCGGCTGGTGGCTGCTGATCGAGAAGCTGGGTGCGGCGCCGCGGGTGCTGGTCTGGGACGGGGAGGGCGCCATCGGCCGGTGGCGCGGTGGGCGCAGCGAACTCACTACCGAGTGCCAGGCGTTCCGGGGCACGCTCGCCGCCAAGGTGGTCATTTGCCGGCCGGCGGACCCGGAGGCGAAGGGCCTCATCGAGCGGGCGCACGACTACCTGGAGCGCTCGTTCCTGCCCGGTCGCCACTTCGCCTCGCCCGCGGAGTTCACCGCCCAGCTCGAAGAGTGGCTGGCCGTGGTGAACACCCGGCGCCGCAGGGTGCTGGGGTGCGCCCCGATCGATCGGATCACCGCCGACAGGGCCGCGATGCTCGCCCTGCCGCCGCTGGCCCCGGCCACCGGCTGGCGCCAGGCGATCCGGCTGCCGCGGGATCACTACGTCCGGCTGGACTCCAACGACTACTCGGTGCACCCGGGCGTGATCGGCCGCCGGGTCGAGGTCGTCGCCGACCTGGCCCGGGTCCGGGCGTTCTGCGACGGCAAGGTGGTGGCCGACCACGAACGGATCTGGGCCCGGCACCAGACCCTGTCAGACCCCGAGCACGTCGCGGCGGCCAAGGTGTTGCGCCGCAAGCGGATCGGCATGCTGCGGCCCGCGTCCGAGCCCGACGTCGAGGTCCGCTGCCTGGCCGACTACGACACCGCCCTCGGCCTGGACACCGATGGCGGGGTGGCCTGATGGCGACCGTCACGAAGACCACGAGCCGGGACCTGGCCGCCGAGGTCGCCTACCTGACCCGCGCCCTGAAGGCGCCCACCCTGCGCGAGTCCGTCGGTCGGCTCGCGCAGCGGGCCCGCGCCGAGTCCTGGACCCACGAGGAGTTCCTCGTCGCCTGCCTGCAACGGGAGGTGTCCGCGCGGGAGTCCCACGGCGGCGAGGGCCGCATCCGCGCCGCCCGCTTCCCGGCCCGCAAGAGCCTGGAGGAGTTCGACTTCGACCACGCCCGCGGCCTCAAACGCGACACCATCGCCCACCTCGGCACGCTGGATTTCGTCACCGCCCGCGAGAATGTGGTGTTCCTCGGCCCGCCCGGCACCGGCAAGACCCACCTCGCGATCGGCCTGGCGATCCGGGCCTGCCAGGCCGGGCACCGGGTGCTGTTCGCCACCGCCGCCGAATGGGTCGCCCGCCTGGCCGAGGCCCACCACACCGGCCGACTGCAACCCGAACTCGTTCGGCTTGGTCGCGTCCCGCTGCTCGTCATCGACGAAGTGGGCTACATCCCGTTCGAGGCCGAGGCCGCGAACCTGTTCTTCCAACTCGTCTCCTCGCGTTACGAACGGGCCAGCCTGATCGTCACCAGCAACAAGGTCTTCGGCCGCTGGGGCGAAGTCTTCGGCGACGACGTGGTCGCCGCCGCCATGATCGACCGCCTCGTCCACCACGCCGAAGTCATCGCCCTCAAGGGCGACAGCTACCGGCTCAAGAACCGCGACCTCGGCCGCGTCCCCACCGCCGGCAGCACCGAAGAATAGAGACCAACAACATGCAGGGGGTCAACATTCAAATGCCGCCAGAGGGTCAAAATTCGGCTGCCGTTGACAGGCTGTCGAAGTCACGTCCTCGACCGACCGACAAAGCACCCGTCTCTGCCTTCGGCGAGGGTGTTCCGAAACGGGATCGTCATGTGGAGGTGCGGGCTCGCA
>DASQUF010000475.1:0-2773 GCA_035641435.1 Propionibacteriaceae bacterium
GGCGGTTCACCGCCGAGGTGGACGCGGCTGCGGTGCTGGTCAACGCTTCCAGCCGGTTCGTGGACGGGGGCGAGTTCGGCTTCGGCGCCGAGATCGGCATCTCCACCCAGAAGCTCCACGCCCGTGGGCCGATGGGGCTGCCGGAGATGACCACGACGAAGTACGTGGTCACCGGGTCCGGGCAGATCCGGGAGTAGGTCCGGCGCCGCGACGCCGGGCGCGGTCCGCGTACGCGCGGGTTCCGCTATTGTGCGGCTATGAGTCTGGGACTGACGCTGCTCGAGGCTGAGGCCGCACGGTTGCCGATCCCCGCGTGGGGGTTCGGCGTCATCGCGTTCGTCCTGCTGCTGGGCCTGCTGGCTCTGACCTGGTCGATCGGCAAGGGCCGCCCCCACAGCTAGTGACACGGCCACCGCGGGCGACCGGGCTGGTCCGCCCGCCCCGCGACGACCCGCACCACCGCCACCGGCTCGGGGTGATGGGTGGCACCTTCGACCCGATCCACCACGGGCACCTCGTCGCGGCCAGCGAGGTGGCGAGCTTCTTCGACCTCGACGAGGTCGTCTTCGTGCCGACCGGCCAGCCGTGGCAGAAGTCGGAGCGGCTCGTGTCCTCCCCCGAGGACCGCTACCTGATGACGGTGATCGCGACGGCGTCCAATCCCCGCTTCACGGTCAGCCGGGTCGATATCGAGCGGGGCGGGATGACGTACACGATCGACACCCTGCGTGACCTGCGGGCCGAGCGAGGTGAGGACGTCGACATGTTCTTCATCACCGGTGCCGACGCGCTGGCGCAGATCCTGACCTGGCGGGACGTGAACCAGCTGTTCGACCTGGCCCACTTCGTCGGCTGTACCCGGCCGGGGGTCGAGCTGGCCTCTCCGGCGATCGCCCAGCTGCCGGCGGCCAAGATCACACTGATGGAGGTGCCTGCGCTCGCCATCTCCTCCACCAACTGCCGCGAGCGGGTAGAGGAGCAGGAGCCGATCTGGTACCTGGTGCCCGACGGGATCGTTCAGTACATCGCCAAGCGCGGGCTCTACCAGAGCTAGCGGGCCCGGCCCTCCGCCAGCATGCTCACCGAGCTGGCCACCCGGCGGGTCCGGGTCTCGGGCTGCCTGGCGCCGGTAACCCGTAGGACGTGCCACTGCCGGTTGGAGAACGACAGCGAGTCGAAGAACGCCCGCGCGGCGGGCTCCGCGTCGAGCGCGGCCGCCAGGTCGTCGGGCACCTCGAGCTGCCGAGGCTCGGTGTCCAGCTCGATCTCCACGTCGTAGGTCTCACCTGCGGTGACGCCCGCCGCCTGCCGCCGCTCGGCGCTCACTCCGAGCAGGAACCGGCCGCCCATGGCGGCGATGGAGGTCGCAAACTCAGTCCCGTTGAGCCGGACGCGAACCTTCGGACGTCGCCCGCCGCCCAGCGCGTTCACGAACTCATCGGGCACGTGGAACCCGGCGGTGTTCTTCCCGCTGGACTCCAGCTCGGCCCGCAGGACCGGCATCGCATCTCCTCGGCTTCGGTGGGGGATCCGTCGCAGGCTAGCCTAGGGACGCTCCGTCACCGGCGGAGAACACCGAAAGCCGAGACGAGACGAGAGCCCTTGACCGCGACCGACCACGCCCTGGAGCTGACCCGGGTCGCCGCTGCTGCCGCCGTGGACAAGCTGGGTACCGACCTGATCGCCTACGACGTGTCCGACCAGCTGGCGATCACCGACGTCTTCCTGGTCATCACCGCGGCCAACGAGCGCCAGGTGGGGGCAGTGGTGGACGGCATCGAGGAGGCCCTGCGGTCGCACGACGCCAAGCCGGTACGCCGCGAGGGGGACCGGCAGCAGCGCTGGGTGCTTCTGGACTACCTGGATCTGGTGGTGCACGTCCAGCACAGCGAGGAGCGCCAGTTCTACGCGCTCGAGCGGCTGTGGCGGGACTGCCCGGCGATCCCACTCGGCGTGGACGAGCGCCGATGACTGCTGCGCGGCTGGTGCTCTGGCGGCATGGGCGGACCGAGTGGAACGTCGTGGGTCGCTTCCAGGGCCAGGCGGAGGTGCCACTGGACCAGGTGGGGCGGCAGCAGGCGGCCGCCGCCGCACCGCTCGTGGCCGCGTTCGAGCCGGTGGCGATCTTCTCCAGCGACCTCTTGCGGACCTATCAGACCGCCGAGCCGTTGGCGGCGCTGACTGGGCTGGAGATCCAGACCGACAAGCGGCTGCGGGAGATCCATGTGGGCTCCTGGGAGGGCCTACTGGGCGATGAAATCCGGGCGCGCGACCCAGAGCTCGCCGAGCAGGTCTGGCGGGGCGAGGACGTACGCCGGTCGTCGACCGGTGAGAGTCCGCAGGAGGTGGCCGACCGGGTGGCGGAAGCGCTCACCGAGATCGCTGAGACCGCCGACGACGGGTCGACGATCGCCGTGGTGACCCACGGCTTGGCCGGCCGGGTGGGCGCCTGCCGTTTCGTCGGGTTGCCCTTCGAGCTTTGGCGGCTGTTCGGCGGCCTGGCCAACTGCGCCTGGATCAGCCTGGACCGACACCGCTCCGGTGCCTACTGGCGGATCGAGACCTACAACGCCGTCGCGGCGCGCGACCTAGGTTGACCCGCCGGACAACCGATTTCGGTGCCCCGGGGCGGCTGCGCTAGTATCTCGGGGTTCCACGAGGGGCTTTGGCGCAGTTGGTAGCGCGCTTCCATGGCATGGAAGAGGTCAGGGGTTCGAATCCCCTAAGCTCCACCCACCGTTCTACCTAGTCAGGTCTGAACCCCATTGCTGTG
>DASQUF010000476.1:0-3115 GCA_035641435.1 Propionibacteriaceae bacterium
GCGGAACCGGGTCCGCGGGCAGGCCGCCCGCAGCGGCACCCCGACGTTGCCGGCCTCGACCGACCCGGCCGCGACCTCGGCCAGCATCGGCGTGAACAGGAGGTAGTTGCGCTGGCTGACCAGGGTCACGTCCAGCCAGGGGGTCCAGGGGAGGAGCTGCTCGAAGCGCTTGGCCGCGCTGACGCCGCCGAACCCGCCGCCGAGGATGACGACCCGCCGCCGGCCGGGGCCGGCCCCGGCCGCCACCGGCAGCCGCCTCGACCGGCCGGCCCGCAGCGCGGCCTGCACGCCCGGGCCGACCACGCCCCCGGCGCACAGGGCACCGAGCAGGGTCGGGAACAGCGCTGCCACCGACGCACCGAGCGCCGGCAGCAGCGTGAGGACGAGGATCGCCCAGACCAGCACACCGATGCACATCCCGTCGATGACGCCGCTGGCCAGTGCGGATGGCGGCGGGAGGGGCAGGTCTCCCGTAGCCTGCCCCTCCCTGCCTGCCTGGCGGCCGGTGCGAGTGGCCCGCGTCCCCAGGTTCGCGTCGATGCTGCCGACGCCGCCTTCGGGCCTCCGGACCGTCCGCTCCCTCCTCGACGGACGGCCGTCCACCGGATCGCCAAGTTGCTGCATGTCGTGGGTTGTCAGTTGTCGTCGGTCAGTGGCGTGGACGGTGGTAGGCGACCCGCCGCCGCTGGCCAACCGCCAGCAGCGTCGACCCGGCCGCGATGACGCACAGCCCGAGCAGCATCAGCCCCTTGGACATGGGGCCGCCGGTGAAGGCCAGCTGCTCGCCGTTGGCGCCCACGAGCACGGTCTGCCCGCGGATGGCGCCCTTGGGGAACTCGGGCGAGTGCAGGTTGACGTAGTAGTTGCCCGGGTTGGAGGCCAGCCCCTTGACCACGGCGGCCTTGGCCTGGACGCAGCCGGACTTGCTGCTGGCGTCCAGCGGGCTCTCGTTGGCGAAGAAGTTGACCACCACGTCGCCGTTGGTGCCGGCGGCGCCCTTGTGGATGTGGGCCATGGTGACGTCGACCCCGGTCCACTTCAGGTCGTAGCAGACCTCGGTCCCGCGCGTCTTCACCGCCGCGGTGCCGCTGCCGTCGGGGTCTCCCCCGCCGACCTCGTTGTCACCGGACAGCTTGGCGGTGAACTTGGTCCAGGCGCCGGCCGACGGGGCAGACCCGGTGGCCGCCTCGGTCTCGGTGCTGCCTTCGGTGCCACCGTAGACGTCGTCACCGTACTCGACCTGGGTGGTGCTGTAGTCGTCCTGGGCGAGGGCGGCCGGCGCAGCCATCGCGGCGGCCACGACGGCGACCAGCGCCGCCATCGTCACTCTCCTGAACATGAAGGGTGTTCCTCCTGAGTTGTCGTGTCGGTGACGGGCAGGGTGTTGGCTAGCCGTTGTTGTTGGTCCGGCGCAGGTCGTTGAAGTCCATGGCCAGGACGCGGACGCAGTCCACGGGGCCACCGCGCTGGGCGAACGCCCGGGCGGCCGGGTAATGGTTCTCGGCGGCCGCGTCGGCGCAGAAGCGGTAGCGGCCCGGCTCGGTCAGGGGCGGCATGATGCCGGTGAGGATGTCCGAGTCGCCTTCCTGTGACAGCACCACGAACGAGGCGCAGGTCTCGGCCGGCACGCTGCCGTCACGGGCGACCCGCTGGAAGCAGCCGTGGTTGTGGCCCTGCAGGTTGCCGTTGGCGTCCAGGCGCTGGGTCCCGACGCCGTACTCGGCCTTCGGGTCGGAGAAGAACCCCGGAAGGAAGTTGGAGAAGCGCACCCGGACGGTGAGCTCGCGGTTGAGCGGGACGATGCGGCCGCTGCCCGGACGCAGGATCAGCACCTGCGGGGTGTTGCCCGGGACCTCACCGTAGGGGGTCGGGTTGAACACGGTGCCGGTCTGGATCCCGCTGTTGAGGGGCAGGTTGTTGACGTTGCCGTTGGGGTCGGCGGCCGGGTCCTCGCCGGCGTCCTCGCCCGCGGTGGTCTCGGTGGTGTCACCGGTCGTGTCGCCAGTGGTGTCACCGGTCGTGTCACCGGTCGTGTCACCGGTCGTGTCACCGGTGGTGTCACCGGTGGTGGTCTCGGTGGGTTGGTCGCCGGCGACGCTGGTCTCGGTGCCGGCGCCCTCCGGTGCCTCTTGGGCGCCGGCGGCGGCGCCCGCGCCGGCCAGGGCCGCGGCGACCAGCACCGCGAGCACGCCGGAGACCCACGGAGCCCGCCAGCCGGAACGACGTGGGGGACGGAACGAGGACACGATGGCTCCCTCCTTGTCAGGAGTCGTCGAGGGGTCAGGGATGCCGGGGGGGTTGCCGGCTGCGGCTACTTGACCGTCAGCCAGCCCTGCATCTCCTGCTGGTGGTATTTGCAATAGAACCGGTAGCGACCCGGTTGCGGTGCCGTGAAACGGATCAGGGTGCTCGTGTCGGGGGGGATGTTCTTGGAGATCTCCAGGTCACCAAGGGTGAAGTTGTGCTGGGTGGGGTCGACGTTGGAGATGTCGAGGACGATCTTGGCCCCGCTGGCGGTGCGGTAGAGGGCCGGTTCCCAGGACGACTCGGAGCTCTTCAGCTTCTGCTTGGCCCCGCTGCGCAGCTCGACCGGAGCGGGCTGGGCGGCCTTGCGGGCGGTCTGGTTGGAGGGACCGTATCCTCCGCCGTCCTTGGTGGTCGGGATGGTGCAGCCGGCCACCGCCAGCGCCACCACGACCAGGCTCGAGACGGTCAGGAGCAGACGGCGTCGCGGCATCGCGGTCCTTCCCTGGTCCGAGAATTTTCCTGGCCACCTGTGAACCCTTGGCTGTGTCATCGGATTCCCTAAATCTCTCAAGAATTCTGGGCGGATGAGGGCACGAGGGTGCGGGAACGGCCGAACTCCGACAACAGCAGCCGGCGCAGCCGCTCCCGGGCACGAAACAGCCGCGAAAGCACGGTGCCCTTTGGCGTGCCCATCACCGCGGCCGCCTCCTCGCAGGAGAGGCCCTGAAGCTCGACCAGGGTGACGGCGACCCGGTAGGGCTCGGGCAGCTTGGAAATTGCCCGCCGCAATGCCTCCCGGTCGAGCTGGCGCAGCGCCTCCTCCTCCGGGTTGGGCACGTCGGCCCGGAACTGGGCCAGCACGTCGACG
>DASQUF010000477.1:0-13599 GCA_035641435.1 Propionibacteriaceae bacterium
TCGGAACCGACGGCCTTGTAGACCGTCGCTCGCTCCCCGGCGACTCGTCGCTGGCTGGGCGACAAGGCTGGTCGATCCGGCCAGCCGCAGCCATCGAGCGGCCTCCGCCAGCAACGCTGTGGCCACGCCGCGCCGCCTGAACGCCTCTTCGACCCGGAGGTGCCGATGTCCGCGCGTCCCGGTCGGCCGAATCGGCTCCCGTCGTCGGCGGTGTCCAGCTCGAGGTAGCCGAGCCGCTGGCCTTCGAGCACCAGCCCGCCTCCTCGGCACCGGCCTAGGACGGCGCGTCGGCGTAGCAGCCAAACCAGGCGAATCTCGCCGGCGCCGGCGTCATCTCGCCGACCTGCGGGCGGTAGGCGTAACGGCGCAGAGTCGCCAGGTTCGGACTCGAAATTCGGTGCCTCGTCCGAGGCGCCACAGCGGCTGATCCATTGGAGCTCCGGATGCCCACGCAGCTCCGACCCTCCGCCCGGTCCGACCGGCACGGAGTCCAGGTCAGGGTGCGAGCGTCGGGATCGCGCGCCGCCGGGCGGAGGAGAAGCGAAGGCAAGGCGTTCTTCCTTGCCGAGCGCCGACGACGTCGGCGGGGTAGAGCGGGATAGCGCGAGCACCGGATACCATGTGAGGGCCAACATGGCCCGCGGGAGAGTTCATCGGGCTCACTGCGACCACGATGACGCCGAAGGGGCAACCTCCCCGGAACCTCTCAGGCACCAAGACCGCGAACGCCATGGCAACTCTGGAGCTCCGACGGTGACAGAGGGGGAGTGCGTACGCCGCGCGGCGGGGTGCGCAACCGCCTCGACATCGACGAAAGGTTGCCGTATGGCCCGCCCGACCCAGATCCCCAGCTCGATCGACTCGATGCCGATCGCCCGGTTCGACCGCCGACATATCGGCCCGCAGCCCGACGAACGCGACAAGATGCTCGCTGCGCTGGGCCTGGCCGACCTGGATGAGCTGGTCGAGACCTCGGTGCCTGCGGCGATCCGAGAGACGGAGCCGCTGGACCTGCCACCCGCCTGGTCGGAGTCGGAGACCCTGACCGAGCTGCGCCGGCTCGCCGCCGCGAACCGCCCGCTGACCCCGATGATCGGTCTCGGCTACTACGGCACCATCACCCCGTCGGTGATCCGCCGCAACGTGCTCGAATCGCCGGCCTGGTACACCGCGTACACCCCCTACCAGCCCGAGATCAGCCAGGGCAGGCTGGAGGCGCTGCTCAACTTCCAGACCATGGTGTCGGACCTGACCGCGCTGCCCACGTCCGGCGCCAGCCTGCTGGACGAGGCGACTGCGGTGGCTGAGGCCATGACCCTGGCCCGGCGAAGCACCAAGACCGGAAGTGTCTTCCTGCTCGACGCCGACACGCTGCCGCAGACCGTGGGCGTGGTACGCACCCGGGCCGCCGCCCTCGGCCTGGGGGTCGTGGTCGCCGACGGTTCGCTGCTGGACGCTCTGGAGCAGGTCGACGCCTTCGGCGTTCTGGTGCAGACCCCCGGCGCGTCCGGACGGCTGGCCGGCACCGACGAGCTCGCCGCCATCGCCGAGCGCGCGCATGAGCAGGGCGCCCTGGTGGTCGCCGCCTGCGACCTGCTGGCTCTGACCCTGACGACCCCGCCGGGCGAGTGGGGGGCCGACGTGGCCGTCGGGTCCAGCCAGCGCTTCGGCGTTCCGTTGTTCTACGGCGGCCCGCACGCCGGCTTCATCTCCGTCCGCTCCGGACTGGAGCGCACCCTGCCCGGCCGGCTGGTCGGGGTGTCCAAGGACGTGGACGGGACGGCGGCGTTCCGGCTCGCCCTGCAGACCCGTGAGCAGCACATTCGGAGGGAGAAGGCCACCTCCAACATCTGCACCGCCCAGGTGCTGCTGGCCGTTGCCGCCAGCATGTACGCGGTCTACCACGGTCCGGAGGGCCTCCGGGCCATCGCCACCGCTCTGCACGAGCGCGCGGCCGGGCTGGCCGGCGATCTTCGCGCCGCCGGGATCGAGATCGCCCACGGTGCGTTCTTCGACACGGTCACCGCTGTGGTCCCCGGCCGGGCCGACGCTGTCGTGGCGGCCGCCCGGGAGGCTGGGGTTCACCTGCGCCCGGTCGACGCCGACGCGGTCGCGGTCGCGGTCGGCGAGGACGCGACGCTGGCGGACTTGGCGGCAGTCCGGGAGGCGTTCGGCGTGACCGAGACCGGCGCCCCCGCGTACGGGGACCTGGCCGGCAGCGAGCGGACCTCGCGCTTCCTCACCCACCCGGTGTTCACCACCCACCACAGCGAGACCGCGATGCTGCGCTACCTGCGCGCGCTGTCGGACCGCGACTTCGCCCTGGACCGCGGCATGATCCCGCTGGGCTCATGCACGATGAAGCTGAACGCGACCACCGAGATGGAGCCGATCTCCTACCCGGGGTTCGCCAACCTGCACCCATTCGCGCCCGAGGATGACGCGCAGGGGTACGCGGAGCTGATCGGCACCCTGGAGACCTGGCTGGCCGAGCTCACCGGGTACGCCAAGGTGTCCATCCAGCCGAACGCCGGCAGCCAGGGCGAGCTAGCCGGCCTCCTGGCCATCCGGGCGTACCACGACGCCCGCGGCGACCATGATCGGCGAGTCTGCCTGATCCCCTCGTCGGCGCACGGCACCAATGCGGCGTCGGCGGTGATGGCCGGGATGAAGGTGGTCGTGGTCAAGGCGACCGAGGACGGCTCGGTGGACCTGGACGACCTGCGCAGCAAGGTCGAGAATTACCGCGAGCAGCTGGCCGCGATCATGGTCACCTATCCCTCGACCCACGGGGTGTTCGAGGAGACCATCGTCGAGCTCTGCGCCCTGGTGCACGACGCCGGCGGCCAGGTCTACGTCGACGGCGCCAACCTGAACGCCCTGCTGGGGCTGGCCCGGCCCGGTCGCTTCGGGGCGGACGTCAGCCATCTCAACCTGCACAAGACGTTCTGCATCCCGCACGGCGGCGGGGGCCCGGGCGTGGGACCGGTCGGGGTGGGGGAGCACCTGGTGCCCTACCTGCCCAACCACCCGCTGCTCGAGCCCGCCGGCCCGGACACGGGCGTCGGACCGATCTCCGCCGCTCCGTACGGCTCGGCCGGCATCCTGCCGATCAGCTTCGCCTACATCGCCATGATGGGCGGGGACGGGCTGACCGCGGCCACCGAACACGCACTGTTGGCGGCCAACTACGTGGCCATGCGGCTGGGTGCGGCTTACCCTGTGCTCTACACCGGCCGCGGCGGCCGGGTGGCTCACGAGTGCATCCTCGACCTGCGGCCGCTGACCAAGGCCAGCGGGATCACCGTGGACGACGTGGCCAAACGGCTGATCGACTACGGCTTCCACGCGCCGACGATGAGCTTCCCGGTCGCCGGCACGCTGATGGTCGAACCGACCGAGTCGGAGAATCTGGCCGAGCTGGATCGCTTCTGTGCGGCGATGATCGCCATCCGCGAGGAGATCGCCAAGGTGGAGGCGGGGGAGTGGCCCGCCGACGACAACCCGCTGGTCAACGCGCCGCACACCCAGGCCCAGGTCACCGCCGACGAGTGGAACCACCCGTACTCCCGGCGGCTGGCCGCGTTCCCGGCCGGCCTCCACCTCGGGCCGCTCTACGCCACCGGGGCCGACAAGTACTGGCCGCCGGTGGGCCGGATCGACGGCGGCTTCGGCGACCGGAACCTGGTCTGCACCTGCCCGCCACCGGAGGCGTTCGCCTAGCGGCCGCCGCCTCTGTCGGTTTCCCGGGTATACGTGCGAGTCTGGCGCTGAGCCCGCGAAACTTGATAGGTGAGGTGACAGTTTCCCGGGTGTACCCGGGAAACTACTCGCGCGCTAGCGGGGCAGGGCGCTGATGGTGGCGGCTAGGTCGAAGTCCGCTTCGGTCAGGCCGCCCTCAGAGTGGGTGCTGAGCACCAGCGTCACGGTGTTCCAGCGGATGTCGATGTCGGGGTGGTGGTTCCGCTGCTCCGCCTCGGCCCCGACCGCGTTGACGAAGGCCAGGGCGGCGGCGAAGTCGGCCAGCTTGTAGGTCGCGGTGATGGCCGGCTCGTCGGACTCGGCGCTCGTCCAGTCGGGCAGGTCCGCCAGCCGGGCGGTCATCTCGGGTTGGGTCAGCAGCTTGCTCACCGGTCCAGCCAAGGGGCGCCATCGGCAGCCTGTCAAGGCCCGCGCCGGCGACGGCTTGGGTAGCGTGGCCCGCGGGCAGGCGCCGGGGGACTGTCGGACACCGCTTCGGCGAAGAAGGGATCGAAATGAAGGACTGGCTGGAGCGGCTCAAGAACAAACCCTGGGTCGCGCATCTGCTGCGGGCGGTCGAACGCTTCATCAACCGGCTCGGCAACCAGTTCGGGGCCGCGGTGACCTACTTCTCGGTGGTCGCCCTGGTGCCGATCCTGCTGTTCGCGTTCGCCGTGCTCGGCTTCGTGCTCACCGTGCTCCGGCCGGATCTCATCGAGACCGTGGTCGGGATCTTCTCCGACGCGGTCGGCACGCTGGAACCTGGGACTCAGCAGCAGCTGGTCGCGCTGGTCAGCGACACCTTGAGCAACTGGCGGGGGGTCGGCATCGTCGCCCTGCTGACGGCGATCTACTCCGGGGCCGGTTGGATGGGCAACCTGAAGAACGCCATCCGGGCCCAGCTGCGGCCCGACTTCGATCTGGCTGAGGACCAGGGCAATCTCATCAAGAAGACGGTGATCAACCTGGTCACACTGGTCGGGCTGTTGCTGCTGATCGCCATCACTTTCGCGCTCGCCTCGGTGTCGACGGCCCTGGCCGACGAGGTCATCGGTTGGCTCGGCCTGACTGAGATCGGCTGGCTCAACCCGCTGCTGCGGATCGTCCCGATCGTGTTCTCCATCGGAGCCGGCTGGGTACTCTTCATGTACCTGTTCACGGTGCTGCCGGAGGACCGGCAACCCTGGCCGGTGGTCCGCCGGGGCGCGCTGATGGGTGCGATCGGTCTCGGGGTCCTGCAGTACTCCACCGGCCTGCTCTTCAGCCTGTTCAGCAACAACCGGGCCGCCGCAATCTTCGGCCCGGTGATCGTGCTGATGTTGTTCCTCAACCTGTTCGCCCAGCTGATCCTGTTCGTGGCCGCCTGGATCGCCACGGCGACGCAGGAGGCCGTGCCCACGGCGGAGGAGAGGGTGCGGTTCGCCCTAACGCCGGCGGCGGAGCAGGTGGAGGCGGCCGAGGACGGCTCAGGGCCGGTGATGGTGCCGCAGCCCGTGGCCGCGCGGTCGGTGCAGGTTGGTCTGGGCGCCGGCTACGTCACCGGAGCCGCCACCGGCGTAGGACTCGGGGCCGCGCTGGCCTGGGCGGTCTCCAAGGTCGTACGCGGTCGCCGCTAGCCCGACTCGCAAAGAAACTGCCGACCGACTGCAGTTTCGAGCGGCCGAAACCTGCGATGTGTCGGCAGTTTCGGAAGCAAGCCGAGGTAGGTCAGTGTGGGCCGGCAGCCTTGGCCGGCGGCTGGCCGATGTCATCCAGCAGCCGGGTGAACCAGTCGACGGTGATGTCGAAGGGCTTGCCGCCCTTGATCCGGTCGAACTCGATCGCCCGGAGCTCGTCGCCGCGCTCCTCGTCGTGGCCGATCACGCCCGCCTCGCCGCGCAGCGCGCAGTCGACGGCCATGTCGGTCATGGACCGGATGAGCTCGAGGTCGCGAGCGTTCGGAGCGGCCGAGCGGGAGAAGTAGCCCGACTTCTGCACCATGGTCTTCTGCGCCTGGATCCGCTCGGCGAACTTGGCCGCGAACCACTCGCCCGGGTTGATCTTGTCGATCTTGACGTGGCCGAACGGGTCACGGGACACCTCCTCGCCGGAGCTCTCCAGCTCGGCCACGATGGTCTCCAGCCCGGCGCCCTCGGAGATGAACAGGTTGACCGAACCGACCCGGTCCATGGTCTCGGACAGCCTCGCCGCCTCGGCCGACAGGTCGAGCACCGCCTCGGGCACGTAGACCCCGTGCACGTCCCACGCCTCGCGGCTGAGGCCGAGCTCCGGCAGCCAGTCCCGGGTGTCCAGCCAGTCGCGGTACGCGCTCGCGGTGGCCGCGGTCAACCAGCCGCAGTGGCGGCCCATCACCTCGTGCACGATGAGCATCCGCGAGCCGGAGTTGTGCTCGCCGAGGATGTTCTGGGCGAACCGCGCCCCCTGCTCGGCCGCCGTCCAGGCGCCGAGGGACTGCCGGATCGGCACCACGTCGTTGTCGATGGTCTTGGGCAGCCCGACCACGGTGAGCGGGTAGTCGTTGCGGGCCAGGAAGGCGGCCAGGTCGGCGGCCATGGTGTTGGTGTCGTCGCCGCCGATGGTGTGCAGCACGTCGACGCCGTCGGCGGTCAGCCGGTCGGCGGCGGCCTGCAACGGGTCGACGCCCTCAGCCACCAGCCCCCGCTTGACCAGGTCTCGCGCGTTGGTGAGCTTGACCCGGGAGTTGCCGATGGGGGAGCCGCCGAACTGGTGCAGCACGGCCGCGCGCTCGCGGACGGCCGGGGTGACCGGTAGCACGTCCCCCTGGAGCAGGCCCTGGTAGCCGTAGCGGTAGGCGATGATCTCGACCTCGGGGGCCAGCGAGGTGTACCGCTCGATCAGCCCGCCGATGGCGGAGGACAGGCACGGGGCGAACCCGCCGGCGGTCAAGAGGGCGACTTTGGCGACCATTGCGCCAACCTAGCCGACACCTACCAGGGCGTTTCAGTCCGCGGACGGCTCGAGATACACCGCTCCGGGTCCGCGCGCGCGGACGTAGTCGTCCGGGTTGGACAGTGCGCAACGGTTCAGGCTGAGGCACCCGCAGCCGATGCAGCTGTCGAGCCGGTCGCGCAGCCGCTCCAGCCGGTCGATCTGGTCGTTGATCCGCCCCCGCCAGCTCCGCGACAGCCGGCTCCAGTCGGCCTTGGTCGGCGTACGCCCGCCGGGCAGGGCGCTCAGAGCCTCGGTGATCTCCTCCAGGCTGAGCCCCACCCGCTGCGCTGACCGGATGAAGCTGACGCGGCGCAGGGTAGCCCGCTCGTAGCGTCGCTGGTTGCCGCTGGTCCGGGTGGAGCTGATCAGTCCCTGGCTCTCGTAGTACCGCAGCGCCGAGGGCGCCACACCCGCCCGCTCGGCCGTCTCCCCGATGGTCAGCAGGTCACTCCGATGCCGCACTCGACCAGTCTAGCCAGAGTTCACGCGAACTTTAAGTTGCCGGCCGACAGACAGGGCGTGACCCACCGGCGACGGACCGCTACGCTCACGGCCGTGGCACGGTACTTAGACGTCCACCCCGACAACCCGCAACCGCGGGCGATCGCGGCTGCGGTGGACCTGGTCCGAACGGGTGGGCTGATCGCGTACCCGACCGACTCCTGCTTCGCCCTCGGGTGCAGCCTGGACAACGCGGCGGGACTGGACCGGATCCGACGCATCCGGCAGCTCGACAGCGCCCACCACTTCACGCTCGTCTGTGGCGACTTCGCCCAGCTCGGCCAGTTCGTCCGGCTCGACAACGCCGTGTTCCGCGCGGTCAAGGCGGCCGTACCGGGGCAGTACACCTTCATCCTGCCGGCCACCCGCGAGGTACCTCGGCGCATGCTGCACCCCCGACGACGCACGGTCGGCGTACGGTTGCCTCGCCATCCGGTCACCACAGCCCTGCTGGCCGCGCTGGGCGAACCGCTGGTGTCGAGCACTCTGTTGCTGCCCGGGGACGAGGCCCCGATGACGCAGGGCTGGGAGATCAAGGAACGGCTGGACCACGCGATCGACGCGGTGATCGACTCCGGCGAGTGCGGCGAGGTACCCACCACGGTGGTCGACTTCTCGGGCGGCGAGTCGGTCGTCCTGCGCAAGGGCGCCGGCGACCTGGCCCGGTTCGCCTGACACGGCCGTCAGGCCGGGTCGAGCGCGGACTCCTTGTGCGCCGCCTGCGCGCCCGACTTCTCCGACTCCACGATCCAGAACGGGTCCTCGTCGGTCGGCTTGAAGTCCTGGCCCTTGAAGGTGAAGTCGGAGGTCTTCTTCTCCACCGCCGTGCCGTTCGTCTTGCCCTGGGAGGTGTTCCAGGACACCTTGTCGCCCTTGCTGATCGCCATGGCGCGACATTACCCAGCGACTTCCTTCGTCAACGCTGATGACGCTCACCGCGGGCATGACTACTGTGAGCGTCAACTCGACTTGACGGCAAGGCAGGTGGAATGGAGACGGACATGGTGGCGCTGGCCCGGGCGACCGACGACGAGGACCCGCGAACGGCGCTGGCCGCCACGGCGCGACTGCGCCGGGCGACCGATCAGATGGAGTCGCTGGTAGTGCGCCGGGCGCGGGTCAGCGGGATGTCATGGGCCGAGATCGCAACCTGCCTGGGGGTATCGAAGCAGGCCGTGCACCAGCGGTACGGCCGGGCGTGACACTGTCCGCAGCCGCCACTGTGGAGCGGCTGGCCCGACGACACCTCGGCGGCGTCGTCGGTGTTCTCGACCTGACCACCGGAGACCTCGACGTCCAGGCCTGGGGCAGTGCCGGGCGGCCGGATGACGCTCCGGTCGAGAGCCAGACCTTGTTCGAGATCGGCTCAGTGACCAAGACCGTCACGGCGCTGGCGCTGGCTGTGCTGGTCGAGTCGGGCACGGTCCGGCTGGACACACCGCTGCGGGCGCTGCTGCCGGAGGAGCTGGAGGTGCCGCGGCACGGAACCGTCGAGATCACCCTGGAGCACCTCGCCCGGCACCTTTCCGGGCTGCCGCGGGCGCCCACCCCGTTGGTCTACGACATCTGGGTCGCCCTCGTGCGCGGCGGGAACCCGTACGCCGACCTGGACGAGGAGGCGGTGCTGGACGCCCTGGCCGGAGAGCGGCTGCGGCGCGCCCCGGGGACCGGGACCGGGACCTACTCCAACTTCGGAGCCGGTCTGCTCGGCATCGCCCTGCGCCGCGTAACCGGGGCGGTCGACTACGCCGAGCTGGCCGACCAGACGGTGCTGCAGCCGCTCGGGCTGGCCGACACGGTGGTCCAGCCGAGCCCCGACCAGGTGGCGCGTCAGGCTCAGGGCCATGGCCTCTTCGGCCGACCGGTCGCCGACTGGTACCTCGAGGGTCTGGCCGGGGCGGGCGCCCTGCGTTCGACCGTGCCCGACCTGCTCAGCTACCTCGGGGCCCAGCTGGACCCGGACGCCACGCCGCTGGCCGCCGCCATCCGACGGACGCACGTGCCGGGGCAGGCTGACCGGCCGCAGACCTTTGGGCTGGGCTGGATGCGCACCCGGCTGCCCGGCGGTGATCTGTGGTGGCACAACGGCGGCACCGGCGGCTTCCGCACCTTCGCCGGGTTCAGCCCGCAGCGCCGCCGCGCCGTCGCGGTGCTGGTCAACGACATGCGCGGCCCGGATCGGGCGGCGATCGACCTGATGGGGCTACGTCGGGTCAGGTCCGGCGGATAGTGTCCCGAGCCCGAAGTCTCCTGCTGCCGGACGTCGCCCGCCACGCACCTCGCCGCGTTCTCCTCGGTCGTGGTACGACCCGGTAGCCCGCCCTCGTCGGCCTTGCGATGCACGCACCCGGACGACGCCGGACGTCAAGGAACTTCGGACTCAGGACGCTGCCGGCCGCGCCCGGGTGTGAATGCGCTCGCCCTGCGGTCCGAAGAGACTGAGGATCTCCACCGGCTCCGGTCCGGCACTGCCGAACCAGTGCGGTACGCGGGTGTCGAACTCGGCCGCTTCACCGGCGGACAGGGTCAGGTCATGGTCGCCCAGCCGCAGCCGGGCCCGCCCGGCCAGCACGTAGAACCACTCGTAGCCCTCATGGCTCTGCAGGTCGACGGGCCGCGCGCGGCCACCCGGGATGACCAGCTTGTACGCGCGGAGTCCGCCGGGCTGCGAGGTGAGCGGCACGACCGTCATGCCGTTTCGTCGCTGTGGGCGCTGATGCACGCGAGGATCGCCCGTTGGCGGCGCGCCGACCAGCTCGTCGAGCGGCACCTGGTAGCGGCGGGCCAGCGGGAGGAGCAGCTCCAGGCTGGGCCGCCGACCGCCGGCCTCCAGCCGGGACAGGGTGCTGACAGAGATCCCGGTGTCCGCCGCCACCTCGGCCAGGGTGTACCCGCGGGACGAGCGGAGCGCGCGGAGACGGTGGCCGACGTCGCTCAGCACCCGGTCGAGGTCGACCGTCCGATCATTCATCCGCTCAGTTTGCCAAAGTGGCAAACGCATTCGCGCTTCTGGCCGCCGACCGGGCAGAGTCGGAGCCATGAACGGGACTGGACAGCAGTGGGATGTGATCGTGGTCGGCGGTGGGGCCGCGGGACTGGCCGGGGCACTCGCCCTGGTGCGGTCCCGTCGCTCGGTACTGGTGATCGACGCGGGCGAGCCGCGCAACGCGCCGGCCGGTCACGTACACAACTTCCTCACCCGGGACGGCACCCCGCCATCCGAGCTGCTCGCCGCAGGCCGGGCGGAGGTCGAGGCCTACGGCGGAGCGGTGGTCACCGGCCGGGTGCGTTCGGCGAAAGCCGCCGCCGCCGGTTTCGTGGTGCTCTTGGAGACCGCCGGCCCCGAACCCGAGCCCCTACACGCCCGCCGACTCCTGGTCACCACCGGGGTGACCGACCGGTTGCCGGATCTGCCCGGGCTCGCCGAGCGGTGGGGTCGTGACGTGCTGCACTGCCCGTACTGCCACGGCTGGGAGGTACGCGACCAGGCGATCGGCGTGCTCGGCAGCCCGATGGCGGTGCACCAGGCGCTGCTCTTCCGCCAGCTGAGTGACGACGTCGTGCTGTTCACCCACACTGGGTCGGAGCCGGCCGGTGACGACCTCGACCGGCTGGCCGGCCGGGGGATCCGGGTGGTCACCGGCGAGGTGGCCGGGCTGGACCTTCGCGGCGACGCTCTGCACGGCGTACGCATGACCTCGGGGGATACCGTCGCTCGGCAGGTTCTGGTGGTGGCGCCCCGCTTCCTCGCCAACGCCGGCCTGCTGGTCCCGCTCGGCCTGGAACCGGTGGAGATGGTGCGGCACGACCAAGTACTCGGCGAGCACGTGCCGAGTGACCCGGCATCCGGGGCGACGTCGGTGCCGGGGGTCTACGTCGCCGGAAACGTGACCGACCCGATGGCGCAGGTGATCGGGGCCGCGAGCGCGGGCCTGCGCGCCGGCGCCGCGATCAACGCCGACCTGGTGATGGCCGAGGCGGTCGCGGCCACGGAGCGGGTGCACGCGGAGCTGCGCTGACCGGGCTCCGGTCGGAGCCGCTAACGGATGCAAGGTCGGCAGCGGTCCAGCAGACTGCCTCCGTGAACTGGCTGCGTCGCCCCGCGGGGCAGGGTGACGCCCGACGCACCTTCTACGTTCTCACGGCGGTCTCCACGTTCTGCTTCACGCTGAGCTTCACCGTCAACCTGGTCTTCATGGCCACCGTCGTGGGCCTGACCCCGTTCCAGCTGGTGCTGGTCGGCACGGTGCTGGAGATCACCTGCCTGCTCTTCGAGGTGCCGACCGGGATCGTGGCCGACCTGCACAGCCGTCGGACATCGGTGCTGATCGGGTGCGCGCTGGTCGGTGTCGGCCTGCTGCTGCAGGCGGTACCGCTGCTGGTCACCGTCCTGGCCGCCCAGGTCGTCTGGGGGATCGGCTACACCTTCACCTCCGGCGCCACCCAGGCCTGGATCACCGACGAGGTCGGTGAGGACCAGATCGCGCCCGTGTTCGCGCGGGAGCAACAGATCCACCTCGGCGCCGGGCTGGTGGGCACCCTGGTGGCCGGTCTGCTCAGTCTGGCCGGACTGGCGGTGCCGATGGTGATCTCGGGTCTGGGGTTCCTGGCCCTCACCGTCTGGCTGATGAGGACGATGCCGGAGCAGAACTTCAGCCCGACCCCGCTCGACCGGCGGGAGACCTTTCGGCACATGGGGACCACCTTCCGCAACGGCCTGCGGCTAGCGGCGGTCCGTCCGGTCGTCCGCGGCCTGCTGCTGGTCACCGTCCTCGCCGGGCTGGCCAGCGAGGCGTTCGACCGGCTGTGGCTGGTCCGCATCCTGGAGGACTTCCCGCTGCCACGGCACTTCGGGGCCGACAACGTCGGGCTGTGGTTCGCTGGCTTCAGCCTCGTCGGGAGCGTGGTGGCGCTGATCGCGTCCCTGCTGGTCAACCGACGCGGGGCGGCCGGGATCACGACCCGTCACCCCGGGCGGGTGCTGGCCGCGCTGGCCGCCCTGCACGTGCTCTGCGTCCTGGCCGTCGCGCTCGGCGGCTCGCTCTGGCTGGTCCTGGCGGGGTTCTGGCTGCGGGGGGCGGCGTACGCCCTGGCCGCCCCGGTGGAGGCGACCTGGTTGAACGCGGAGCTCCCGTCGGAGATCCGAGCGACCGTGCTGTCGATGAACGGCCAGGTCAACGCGCTCGGCCAGATCGCCGGTGGGCCTCCCCTCGGCCTCCTGGCCAGCGTGACCTCGGTTCGCACCGCCCTGGCGACCTCGGCCGTGGTGCTCGCCCCGGTGGTCGCCGTCTACGGCTGGCTGGGCCGCCGGCGTACGCCTTAGGTCTCGGTCGGCGTCTCGGTTCGGGGCCGGCCACCGCCTCGGGGTACGGGCCCCAGGCAGCGGTCCGCTTCGTCGCCGCCTTCTTGCCCAGGTGCCCGACGCTGACCATGGTGGCCAGGGCGTCCAGCACCACCCGGGCGGACAGCAGCGAGGTCTGCTCGGCCCAGTCGTAGGGCGGTGAGCATTCGACGACCTCCATGCCGGAGATGCCGCCCTCGGCGACCAACCGGACCAACCCGAGCGCCTCGCGGGGCAGCAGACCACCGGGCTCGGGCCAGCCGGTCCCCGGCACGAAGCCGAGTCGATCACGTCGATGTCGAAGGAGAGGTAGACCGCCTTGGCTCCCTGCCAAGCCAGCTCCAGGGCGGTCTCGGCGACCTTCTCGATGCCCACCCGCTCGACGTCCCCAACGGTCATGACCGTGGTGCCCCGGCCGCGGCCGACCTTGACCCCGGCCCGCGGTGCCTGCCAGCCGCCGATACCGATCTGCACCAGGTTCTGCGGCGGCGCGTTCTTGATGTCGGTGGCGTGGAACCACGGAGTGGTGTGCATCCGCTCGTCCAGGTCCAGCTCCTGGGTGTCGACATGCCGGTCGAAGTGGATGATGCCGACGTTGCCGTCGGTGTACGGCGCCAGGCCGCGGATCGTCGGGTAGCCGATGGAGTGGTCACCGCCCAGCACCACCGGGAACACCCCGGAGGACACCACGTGGGCCATGGCCCGGTCGATCTGGTCGAAGGACTTCTCCAAGTTGCCGGGAATGGTCACCACGTCGCCGATGTCGACCAGGTTGAGCTGCTCGCGCAGGTCCACCCCGAGCTCGAAGTTGTAGGTGCCGAACAGGTTCGTGGCCCGGCGGATGCCCTGCGGACCGAAGCGAGTCCCCGGGCGGTAGGTCGTCCCGGCGTCCAGCGGTGCCCCGAAGACCGCCACCTCCGCGTCGGAGACGTCGTGCACATCCTCGACGAACGGACACTTCATGAACGTCCCCCGCTCGCCGGCGAAATGCGGGATCTCGCCGCGAGCGAAGGTGGGCAGGGTCCGGTCGGTTATCGAGTCGGCCGCCTCCAGCCCATGGCTCA
>DASQUF010000478.1:0-4038 GCA_035641435.1 Propionibacteriaceae bacterium
CCGGTAGAGAGCGCGGGGTCCGGCAGGAGGACGGCGTAGCCCTGGGCTACGGCAAGCCACGGGTTCCACCGCCAGGACCAGGAGTTCCACGAGCCCAGCGGGCCGCCGTGGATCCAGAGCAGCAACGGAGCCGGTGAGGCTCCGTCGGCACCCTCCGGGAGGGCGAGCCAGCCGCGCAGTGGGGTGCCGTCTGCAGCCGTCGTCGTCACCTCCGTCAGCCGGCCCGGCAGGGCGGGCGCCGCCCCGGGAGCCGGTAGGAACGCGGGCTGTTGCCCGGGTGCCGCTGCTTCAAGGCGGACCGGCGCCGGCGGCGCGTCAACCGCGGCTCGCAGGGCGTACACGTACGCGCCGTCCGGTGAGACCTGAGGGTCGCTGTAACTGCCGTGATCCCCGCTGAGCAGTGTCACCGCTCCAGTTGCGACGTCGACCCGAAACAGCGGCGCCCGACCCCCGTCGTCGGCGGTGACGATCAGAGCGGCGCCGTCCGGCGTCCACACAAAGGACGTCGGCCACCGGTCCCAGTCCGGGGCGACCTCACTTGGCGCGCCTCCCCCGACCGGCAGCACCACGAGCTGGGAATCACCGGGGTTATCCGGGCTGGTTCGCAGCACCCGGATGCAGGCGACGCTTGCGCCGTCGGGAGAGATGCGGGGGTGAGTGAACTCGTAGTCTCCGTCGTCCGCTAGCACCCGACGCTCCCCGCTCGCCGCGTCGATGACCATGAGGGTCTCGCGTTGGGAGCCGCCTGGCTCGGGAACCGTCCAGACGGTGACGACGACGACGCCGTCCGGGGTGACGTCCCACTCCGCTTCGTCGTGAACGGCGTGGCCGACGTGCCCGGTAAGGTCACGGAGCTCCAGCGACCCATCCGGGTCCGTGGAGCGGTCCGAGGCGGACGCGCCGATGAGGAGCCGGCGGCTGTCCGGGCCGAGGTCGTGGTCCCACCACCGGACCGGGTAGCTCTCATGCAGGATGGCCGCGACCTTGTGGTCCTTGCGCTGCTTGCGCCGCTGCCCGTCGTCTTCGGCACTGTCGGAGGAGGGCAGCGTCTTCGAGGCCAGTACGACCGCGCCGCTGCCCCTGGCGACTACGACCCGTTCGACGCCGCCGGGCCGGGTGGCGACGACCTCTGCCTCGCCACCCCCGGCGGGAAGACTCCAAAGCGCCGCCGGCGCTTCCTCGTCGTCGGGCTCCTCGGCGTCCGGGTCGGGCCGCGCCGACACGAACAGGAGGGATCCGTCCGGGGTGAAGCGGGCGCCTGACTCGCCTTTGGCGCTCCGGGTGAGCCGCCGCGCGGGGCGCTCACCGGTCGGGTCCACCTCCCACAGGGCGGTGACGTACTTCGTCCGTTTGGGATTGAGCGTGGTGACCCCGGTGACGAGGCGAGCACCGTCCAAGGACAGCGCCAGCCCGCTCAGGCGCGGCAGCGCAACGTACGCGTCAAGGTCATGGAAGGGGCTAGTCGACGCCGCGCCGGCCGTTTCGTCGCTCACCTGTCCTTGCTATCACGGCTCCATTCCAGGGACGTGGCCGATCCTGGGCGGAGTCCTCGTCCGGCGAAACGGTCTGCCCTGTTCCGGCAACAAGTCATGCCATGGTCGCGCCTGATCAGATCGACGCCATGCCACCCCAAGGAGACGGTCATGCCCATCCTTGGCCTGCGTTACCCATGCAGGGCCTAGTGGCTATACCTGGCGCGCCGACGAGATTATGTGCGTTCCAGCTTGCGGCGATGCGGCCACAGGACCCTCCCAGAGACTGCCGAATCGAGCAGTTTTGGAGAAGCGGTTGCGTCCATCGCGACCTAGCGTGAGGGATGTCCGCATCGACACCCTCAGAGGAGATCAAGAATGATCACCAGTCTCAACGTCGCCTCGATCTACGTCCTCGACAAGGACGAAGCGCTTGATTTCTACGTCAACAAGCTCGGGCTCGAGAAGGGCAATGACGTCCGCCAGGGTGACTACCGCTGGCTGACGATCCGCGTCCCGGGCCAGCCGGGCACCGAGGTCTCACTGGAACAGCCAGGCTCGCCGCTCCACGATGAAGCCACCGCCGCCCAGCTCCGCGAGCTCATCACCAAGGGAGCGCTGGGCGGCCTCGTGTTCATCACCGACGATGCCCAGGGCCTCTACGAAACGCTCAAAGAGCGCGGCGTCACAGACTTCACGCAAGAGCCCACTGAGCACTTCTACGGCACGGACCTGGGCGTTCGCGATCCGTTCGGCAACCCGATCCGGATCCTTCAGCAGGGCAAGGCGGCCCAGAAGGCGACCGCCTGAACTTCAGCCGACAACGCTGCTACTGTCGCCAACATGGCGGGCCGTCTCCGGCTGGGCATCATCGGAACGAGCTGGTGAATCGAGCTGATGCATTTGAACAACGTCGCCGACCCCGCCAGTTGCCCCGGCCGGCGATCATGAGCGCCATCAAACCCTTCGGCTGATCGGACGTGGCTACGGTCGACGACGTGCGGTGGCTGGGCTCCAGCCTGGAGCGCTCGTACCAGGTCTACGTCCGGGGCAGGCTGAAGTTTCGCGTCAATCAGATCGTCTACGTCGCGTTCTCGCTCGACGAAACGGAGATGGGTTTCGCGTTTCCCAAGGAGGAGCGGGCGGTGCTCGTCGAGGCGCAGCCGCACCGCTTCCATTTGCCGCGGCCATCCGACCTGCGGTTCAACTGGGTGGAGGCAGACCTTGCCGCCCTCGACCCGGCGGAGGCGCGCGAGTTCGTGGTCGACGCCTGGCGCATGGTGGTGCCGATGAAGCTCTCCCGCGCCTACGATCTTGCCCACCCCGATGGTCCAGGTTGAGCCCGGTACCCTGCCTGATACTCGACGATCCGCTCGCACCACCAGGCCGAAACTCAGTCCCAGCGTCCAGCATGGCTGCACATCTGGATGCAAGGTAGCGGGCCGTGACCGCCGGATCCTGGTGTCCGGCGACCGGAGCTCCTGCAACTGACCCGTTCTCCTCGTGGGGGTGCAAACGTATCGGCGCCGTTCGCCGGCTGCCTCGTGCCGGAGCGAGCGGAAGGCATCGGCTTCGTTGTTATGGTGAGGCCCGTGCGGGCCGTCACTGTCATACCCGGGCAGCAAGGCTCGGTCACGCTCATGGATATGCCCGAGCCGCCGGATCACGACGGGCCGGTCCTGGTCCAGACTCAGGCTGTCGGCGTCTGCGGCACCGATCTGGAGATCATCAACGGCGAGTACGGGTCCGCTCCGCCGGGGCAGGACCGGCTGATCATCGGGCACGAATCGCTGGGTCGGGTGCTCGAGGCGGCCCCTGGAACCGGATTCGACGCCGGTGATCTGGTGGTAGGTATCGTGCGTCGGCGCGACCCGGTGCCGTGCCCGGCGTGCGCGGTGGGGCACTGGGACATGTGCACCAACGGCCGGTACACCGAGCGGGGGATCAAGGGTCGTCACGGCTACGCATCCGAGCGCTACCGCATCCACCCCGATTACCTCGTCGCAGTCAATCCTGCGCTCGGCATCCTTGGCGTGCTGCTCGAGCCCGCCACGGTGGTGGCCAAAGCCTGGGACCACATCGAGAAGATTGGCCAGCGAGCGGCATGGGCACCCGAGAAGGTTCTTATCACCGGTGCCGGGCCGATCGGCCTTCTGGCTGCTCTGCTGTCCGTGCAGCGCGGTTACCAGACCTACGTGCTTGACCGGGTCACCGACGGCCGCAAACCAGACATGGTGCGCCGTCTCGGGGCAACCTACGTCCACCGCGGAGATCTCGATGAGGCCGCCGCGGTGGCGGACATCATCATCGAATGCACCGGGCATCTGCAGATGCTGCTGGAGGCAGGACCGCGGAACGTCCGCTACCGGATAACGTGTCTCACCGGGGTATCCGCGGCCGGTACTGCGGCCGCCATCGATCCGGGACTGCTCAACCGCAACATGGTCTTGCAGAACTCCGTCATATTCGGCTCAGTCAACGCCAACCGGGACCATTACGAGTTGGCTGCCGCGGCTCTCGCCCAGGCCGACCCCAGCTGGCTCGCCGATCTCATCACCAGCCAGGT